>CAZVKD010000100.1:0-10014 GCA_964627675.1 uncultured Gemmatimonadaceae bacterium | reverse complement strand
GCTATATTGGGTCCCGCCTCGATCCCCAGCTCATGCTCGCCGGCTCCATGACACGCGCGGGCTTCACCGCCCTTCTCTGCAGCGTCCTGGTGCGTCCGCCGCTTGGCGCGCAGCAGGCGGCGGACTCCACCGCCCCCGGTATGACGGCGCCCCGGGTCCGGCCCGTGGGCCGCGCCGTGCGGGTGAGCACGCCGCCGGTGGTGGACGGCCGGCTGGACGAGCGGGTCTGGCAGGACGCGCCGGTGCTCACTGATTTCGTGCAGCACGAACCCTACGATGGCCAGCCGGCCAGCGAGCGCACGGAAGTGCGAATCCTGTTCGATGAGGCCGCGGTGTACGTGGGGGCGTGGCTGTTCGATCGCGAGCCGGCCGGCATCGTGCGCTCCGAGGCGCGCCGGGACGTTAACCTGAACGAGACGGACGCGTTCCAGATCGTGTGGGACACCTATCGCGACCGGCAAAACGCGGTGGTGTTCGGCACCACGCCGGCCGGGATCGAGTACGACGGGCAGGTGACCAAAGAGGGAGAAGGCGGTTTCACGGGCAACGTGCGCCAGCAGGGCGGCTCGGGCGGAGGCGTGAACCTCAACTGGGACGGCAGCTGGGACGTCGCCACCTCCACCGACGAGCACGGGTGGTACGCCGAGTTCCGGATTCCGTTCGCCACGCTGCGATACGGCCGGGGAGGACCGCAGGTCTGGGGGATGAACCTGGCCCGCAATCTCCGTCGCCGGAACGAGCAGTCGTTTTGGACGCCCATCCCGCGGCAGTACACGCTCTACCGCGTTTCGCAGGCCGGCGTGCTGGAAGGACTCGAGGCGCCCGCGCGACGCCTGGTGCAGGTCACGCCGTACGCCATCGGGACCGCCCACCGGGATTTCGTGAGCGATACGGCGCTGGATTGGTCCGGAACCGCCGGCGGCGACGCCAAGATCGGACTCACGTCGGCGCTCACGCTCGATCTCACCTACAACACGGATTTCGCCCAGGTCGAAGTGGACGAACAACAGGTCAACCTCACGCGGTTCAACCTCTTCTTCCCGGAAAAGCGCCCCTTCTTCCTGGAAAACGCGGGCACGTTTTCCGTGGGAACGCCACAGGCGGTGGAGCTGGTCTTCAGCCGCCGCATCGGGATCGGGCCCAACGGAGAGCAGGTGCCGATTCGCGGCGGCGGGCGCTTGTCCGGCAAACTGGGCGCGTTCCAGCTGGGCCTGCTGGACATCCGCACCGAAGCCGTGGGCACGGCGATACCCGAGAACAACTACGCCGTGGGCCGAGTCGTGCGGGAGCTACCCAACCGCTCGCGCATCGGCGTCACATTCGCCGGCCGGCACAATACCGACAGCACGGCCGACCGGAGCCTGACCTATGGCGTTGACGGGCGTCTGGGGCTCGGCGATCAACTGGCGTTCGACGGCTATCTCGCCGGCAGCGACACGCCGGGCCGCTCCGGCGGGGAGTACGCGTACAGCCTGAGCGGGAGCTACACCGGTCGGAACTGGGAGATGGGCGGAGCCTTTCGCGAGGTGGGAGAGGCCTTCAATCCCGAAGTGGGATTCTTGGAGCGACCGGCGCACCGATTCGTGAGTCTCCGCATCCTGCGGCACCTGCGCACGCCCGGCGTCTCGTGGTTCCGCGAGTTCCGTCCGCACATTTCGTATCGCGAGCACTTCGATCTGGAGGGGTTCAGCCAGACGCGGCTGATCCACGTGGACAGTCATTTCCAGTTCGCCAACGGGGCGTTCTTCCAGCTTCCGGCCATCAACTTCACGCGCGAGGGCTTGAAAGCGCCCTTCGAGATCTCCCGGGGCGTTGTCGTGCCGCCGGGGTCGTATGACAACCTGGAGTGGGGATTCCAGTTCAACACCAATCGCGGAGCGCCGCTCTCCATTGACGGCCGCATTGACATCGGCGGGTTCTACACCGGCCACCGGAAAGGCGGTTTCGGAACCATCAACGCCCGAGCCGGCTCCACGATCAACGCGGCGCTGCGGCTCTCCTACTACGACGTGGACTTGCGCGAAGGGAGTTTCGAGACGTCCCTTGTCGGGCTGAGACTATCCTACGCGTTCACGCCCCGCATCTACCTCCAATCGCTGGTGCAGTACAACAACCAGTCCGACCTGTTCTCGGGCAACGTGCGGTTCGGCTGGCTCTCCACCGCCGGGACGGGGCTGTTCCTGGTCTATAACGACGTGCAACGCGTCGAGCGGGTGGTGCCGGGGACGGTGCTGGGAACGTGGACGCCGAGGGATCGCGCCTTCGTCGTCAAGCTGACGCGGCAGATCAACCTGGCGCAGTAAGAGGCCGGCAGGCGCGGCGCGCTCGCTGGCCGGCTACAAGCGAATCACCCGTGGTTCCACCTACCGCGCCGTTCTCACCAGCTTGAGATAGCCGGCCACCTGATCGTAGCGCAGCTCCACGATTTCATCGCCTCGTTGGACGAAGGTGAACAGCGCATCTCCCTGGGCGAAGGTCAGTCCGTCCACGTACCGCACCCTGCGGGCTTGGCCAGGTCCTATCTTGAAGGCGAGGGTCGCCGAGTCCACGCTCACGGTGAGGGTGAACCGCTGGCCGCGTCCAGGTCCCTCGTATGTCCCCACGAAGCGGCTCAGATCGCCCGCGAACCGCCGCTCCGGGGGCGACGGCGGCTTGCCCAGCACGACCTCCTCGATCGCGTCGGCGACGGCGGCTGGATTCACCGGCCCGGCGGTGTTGATCAGCACCACGATGATCAGGTCGGCGTCGGGGTAGTAGCGGGACTCGGACAGGTATCCGTAGATCCCCCCGCCGTGCGACATCCGCCGGCGGCCCCCGGTCTCGGTGATGCTGAGGCCGTGAGCATATCGCAGCCGCGTGCCGTCGTTCAGCGTGTCCGGCGTGATGAAGGCTCGAGAGGCGCTTGCCGCAAGGAGGGTTCCGCCCACTCCGCGCGGGCCGTGGAGCGCGTGATTCCAGATGAGGAGATCGCCCGCCGTGGAGCAAATGGACCCCGCAGCGTACGGCCAGCGGTGCGACAGGTAGGGGGCTCTCGCCAGACCCTGCCCGCCGAAGGCGTACCCTTTGGCGCGATTCTTCACGATCAGGTCGTTGGTGCAGTAGTGCGTCGCCCGCATGCCCAGCGGGTCGAACAAGTGTCGCTTGACGTAGGTCTCGTACGACTCGCCGCTCGCCTTTTCGATGATCAGACCGAGCAGGAAATAGGCGGAGTTGTTGTAGATCATCATGTCGCCCGGCGCGAAGTCGAAGGGTTCCGCCGAGAACATCGCGACCAGCGAGTCGCGCGGCAGATCGCGCATGGCGATCGCCGTCCAGAAGCGCGGGAGTTCCGTGTAGCCCTTGATGCCGGAGGTGTGGTTCAACAGACTGCGGATCGTGATCCGATGGCCCTGGGTCGGATAGTCCGGCAGGAACTTCGTGATCCCGTCGTCGAGCGAGAGCACGTTGCGCGCGGCGAGCTGAAAGACGGCCGCGGCCGTGAACTGCTTGGTCACGGACCCGATCTCATACACCGCTCCGGGCGGCGTCGGGACGTCCAACTCGAGGTCGGCGGATCCATAGCCTTTGAGCGTGATCGTGTCCGCGCCGCGAACGACGGCGAGGGACATCCCGGCGACGCGCCCCGCGGTGATGGGCACAAGCGCAATGGAGTCTATGGCAGCCGACTGCTCGCCTCGCGGCCGCCCCTGCCCATGAAGGACGCCCCCGGCCAGAGACAGGACGGCGAGTGCGGCAAAGCCGCGCGGGAATCGGTTGGGCATGCCTGAACGGGCGGATGTCAAGGAGGCCGGAGTATGCGACCGGTAATGACGCCTGGCAACCGTGCGCTTTGCGCGTCTGGCGCTGACCGTCGCCCGCTGGCGATCCGGTCCGCCCGTCCACAGCATGCCGGCAGATGCCTGCGCGGGCGTCCTCTAGGGGGGACGTTCCGGACGGGAGGTTGAACTGTAACTAATTGTTGTCATGGCAGTTATGCCGTGGCACGCAAATCGCTGTCACGATCTATGGGGCTTGGTAGTTGGGCTTTGCCAGGAGGAGCGCATGAACGCCTCGATCGTTCTAGCCATCGCGAGCGTGCTCGGTGCCGGAGGTGTCCCAGGGGAGCTTGCCGCCCGCACGGCAGATCCGCCGGTCAGGCTCTGGCTCAACCCCAGTTACGGCTGGACCCGGGGCGACCGGGTGGAGGTTGACGTCCGGGCTGCCGCTGACGGCTACTTGCTGGTCCTGCATGCCGACCCTGCCGGCCGCGTGCGCGTCCTGTTCCCCCTGGATCCGTTCGAAGATCATTTAGTGCGGGGGGGCCGAAAGTACGAAGTGAGGGGGCGGGGGGACCGGCACACGTTCACCATTTACGAGTCGCGCGGCGTTGGGACGGTGCTGGCGGCTTGGTCGCCGGATCCCTTCCGTTTGGCCGAGTTCGCGCGCGGCGACCACTGGGATTATACCCTAGCCTCCACCTGGGATGCCGGCGATGACGCCGAGGTCTATCTCCTGGGCCTGGCGCAGCGCATGGTTGGCGGCAGCATTCTGGAGTACGACGTGGTGCAGTATGACGTGGGCGGGTGGGCGGCGTACAACCGGCCCGTTGGGTATTCCCGCCTCAGCCTGTATCACGACCATTACTATGACCGCTGGAGCGTCGGGATCAGCATCGGGTGGGGGTGGCCGTACTACTACAGCTCGTACTACTACCGGCCCTGGTACTACGACCCGTGGTACTACGATCCCTGGTACGATCCGTGGTACTACCGTCCGGCGTGGTACTGGGGCACGTGCCTCGGCTGGTGCTCGCCGCGCTACTACTACGGCTACGGGTATTACCGGTATCCCAGGACGGTGGTCATCAACAACTACTACGGTTTCCGCGACGGGTGGGGCTACCGGGTCGGGCGTTGGGACGGGGGGGCGTACACCTTCAAGCCGAATCCCGAGCCGCGCTTCGCGCCGGTCGAGCCGCGGCAGCGCGCGCCGCTGGCGATGGCGGTGAGCCGGCGGCTGGCGAGCGAGCCTGTGGGCGTGGCGACCGGCCGGCGCACGGAGGTGGTGGCACCTGCACGGCGCGTGCTCGGTGTGGGTGGTCGAAGGGTTCAGCCGGCCATTGGTGGTGGCGAGCGGCGTACGGTCACTCCGGCCGACCCCCGGCGCGTTGGCGTGCGAGATCCAGCGACCGTGCAGGGACGCACGCCCAATCGCGTCGAGCCCGAGCGGCGAACCCTGCGAGACCGAGCTGCCCTGCCCGCTGACCAGGGCCGAACGCAAACCGGCACGACCACACCGCAGGGTCGGCTGGAGCCCCGGCGCTCAGTGTTGCGCGAGCGGGCGACCACGCCCGAGCGCGCGCCGCAGCCGGCGGAGCCTCGCCGCAGCACCTTGCGGGAGCGTGCGATCACTCCCGCGGAGCCGCGGGAGAATCTCGAGTCGCGAGAGTTCACGCCCCGGCGGGAGTTAGAGCGTGAGCGCATGGAACGACCGGGGGAGCGGGGACGGCCCGCTGCGGAGCGCGAACGCGGCGTACGAGAGCGCGAGCCGGCGCCTGAGGTTCGGCCTCGCCTGGAGCCGCGGCGCGAGCCAGCCCGAGAGCCGCCTCGAGCGGCGCCCGAGCGCAGGTCGGCGCCCTCGCGGGATCCTGGTCCGTCCGTGCGGTCGGCGCCACCCCGCAGCTCGGGGCCGAGTGCGCGGCCTGCGCCTTCCGCGCCGCGGTCGTCACCGCCCGCGCCGCCCGCGCGGCCCAGCGGCGGGGCGCGGCGGCGAGGCTAGGGCGCCGTCGCGGGCGCTCAGTTGAACCCCACGCGAGGCAGCACTCGGAAGAGCGCCCACGCCCCGGCGCACGCCGCCGCCAGGCACACGGTACCGGGTGCCGCCAGGCCGTAGATGAGGTACCCGGTTCCGAACAGGGCCAGATAGATCACGGCCACGCCCAGGAACCAGCACAGGAACGCCGCTGCCGGGCTGTCCGTGCTTTCGGTGGGTTTCGTGACTACGACCTTGCGCCATCCCGGGTCGAGAGGGTGGATCCGGTCGTAAAACGCTTGCAGGACCCGCGGGTCCGTGGGCGGCGTGAGGAATGTTACCGCGAGCCACCCCGCCGTGGTGATCCCTACGCCGATGACGAGCTGCAAGGGGGCGTCGAGCGCTGGCAGGCCCAACACCTGGCGGTGCACGAACTGGAAGTACGTGGCCACGCCGAACGAGATGATCATGGCCGAGATCTCGGTCCAGGCGTTGATCCGCCACCAGAACCAGCGCAGCAGGAAGATCAGCCCCGTTCCGGCGCCCACCTGTAGCATGATCTGGAATGCCTGGAACGCATTCTCCAGCCAGAGGGAAAGCGCGGCGGCCAGGATGATCAAGGCGACCGTCGCCACGCGTCCTACGGTCACGTAGTGCCGCTCATCCCGGCCCGGCGCGACGAAGCGCTGATAGACGTCCTCCACCACGTACGAGGCGCCCCAGTTGAGGTGGGTGCTGATGGTGGACATGTACGCTGCGGCCAGCGAGGCCACCATGAGGCCCAGGAGGCCGTGCGGGAGGAAGATCAGCATGGCCGGGTATCCCAGGTCGTTCCGCACGATGGCCGGGTCGAGATGAGGGAAGCGCTGCGCAATGGCGTCCAGGTTCGGGTACACGACCAGCGAGCACAGCGCCACGATGATCCAGGGCCAGGGCCGCAGCGCGTAGTGCAGCACGTTGAACAGCAAGGTGGTCCGCATGGCGTCCCGCTCGCTCTTGGCGGCCAACATGCGTTGGGCCACGTAGCCGCCGCCGCCGGGCTCCGCCCCGGGATACCACGTGCTCCACCACTGCACGGCGAGCGGGATCACGAACACGGCGGCGGCCGTGCGCCAATCCGTGAAGTCCGGCAGCAGGCCTAACTTCGGTGTCACGGCAGGGTGATGGAACAGGCCCGTGAGGCCGCCGACCTCGGGCAGTCGCAGGGCCACGATGGCGGCGGCGACGGAGCCCACCATTGCGAGCGCGAATTGCAGGAAGTCCGTGAGCACGACGCCCCACAGGCCCGCGCTCGCCGCGTACAACACGGTGGCCGCGCCGCCCGCGATCACCGCGGTCTCGCGGTCCCAGCCCAGCAGCACGCCCGCGATCTTGCTGGCGGCGAGGTTGACCGACGCCATGATCATGACGTTGAAGAACACCCCGAGGTAGATGGCTCGGAAACCGCGCAGAAACGCCGCGGGGCGTCCTGAATAGCGCAACTCGTAGAACGCGATGTCCGTCAGCGCCTCGGAGCGCCGCCACAGCTTCGCGTAGAAGAAGACCGTGCACATGCCGGTGACGGCGAAGGCCCACCACACCCAGTTCTGGCTCACGCCACCGGTGCGCACCAGATCGGTGACCAGGTTCGGCGTGTCGGTGGAGAAGGTCGTGGCCACGAGCGAGATGCCGAGCAGCCACCAGGGGAGCCTGCGGCCGGAAAGAAAGAATTCCTTGCGGCCCTCGCCCGCCCGACGGGCGACCATCAGACCGACGGCTACGGTTATGACGCCGTACAGCGCCAGGACGGTCCAGTCGAGGCCGTTGAGTTCCATGGCCGGGAGTGTTCGGGATTGGGGCCCGGGAGTATAGCCTCACGGTGGGCGGTGCGCCGCGCCCGTCTCCTCGGAGCGACGGCCGTCGCCGGCCTGCCATCAGCGGGGTGCGATTGACCCGCCGGTGGAGGGCCGGGCGAGCCTGGAGTACATTAGCCGTCGCGTGACCGACCCCACTTCGTCCTCGCAAGCGTCGGCGGGCGCCGGCGTCCACGAGCGCCTCGCGCGCGCCCTCGGTCCCAAGTACACCGTTCGGCGGCTACTGGGCCAGGGCGGGTTTGCCGAGGTGTACGAAGTGTGGGACCAGGACCTGGACCGGCGGCTGGCGGTGAAGGTGCTCCGGCCCGACATCGCCTGGACCTCGGGAATGCTGGATCGGTTCCGGCACGAGGCTCGCGCGGTGGCCAGACTGTCGCACCCCAACATCCTCCCCATCCACTTCATCGGCGAGGCGGAAGGCATCGTGTACTACGCCATGCCGTTCGTGGAGGGCGAGTCGCTGGGGGATATCCTCCGGAGGGAAGGGCCACTCGAGGTCGGGCAGGCCGTGCGGCTCGCGCGAGCGATTCTCGAGGCGTTGCAGCACGCGCACGATGCCGGGCTGGTCCATCGCGACATCAAGCCGGAGAACGTGATGGTCGAGCGCGCGAGCGGGAAGCCCTTGCTGGTGGACTTCGGCATCGCCAAGCGGCTCGATGCGGGGAAAGGGATGACCCAGACGGGCTTCGTGGTGGGAACCCCGCAGTACATGAGCCCCGAGCAGGCGCTGGGCGAGACCAATCTGGACGGGCGGTCCGACATCTACTCCATGGGCGCGGTGTTGTTCCAGATGGTGACCGGCGCGCCGCCGTTCGTGGCGGATACCTCTCAGGAAGTCGTGGCCAAGCACATCACGGAGCCGCCGCCCGCGCCCTCGGAGGTGAACGCCAGGATCCCGCGGTGGTTGTCCGACGTGATCGTGCGCGCGCTCTCCAAGAAGCCGGCCGAGCGGTTCCAGTCCGCGGCCACGATGCTCGACGCGTTGAATGCGGGCGCGCAGTACGGGTCAGGCGATCTCGTGACCGCGGCCCGGGTGGCGGACCGTGTGGCGAGTTCGGAAACGGTGAGGATCCGGAGTGGGCAACGGCTGGTGTCGCAGGCCTCCGAGGCCGCGCCGGCAACCCCCACGACTCCCGCTCCGCCTGCCGCGGCGGCCGCGGCTCGCGCCGCCGTTGGCGGCAGACGCCGGCCTGCGCTCGCCATTCTCGGGGGCGCAGCCGTTGTCGGTGGCGCGATCGGCGGTGGCTATGTCGCCCTGGCGCGCCCGGTGCTGGAATTCGAAAACCGCCTGGTTGAGCAGGTTCGCCTGTCGGCCGGCGGTCAGGAGTGGGTGGTGGAGCCGGGCGGGACTCTCCGGGTGAAGTTGGCGCGCGGTGGACAGTCACCGGGCCGGTGGGAACTGGTTCGCCCGGCGACCGCGGCCGGACCGATGGGGGTCGAGATGCTCGGCACGGTCTCGCTCACGTCGCGCCGGGGTACGATCCGAGCCGCGGCTCGGGCACGCGGTGACACCAGCGCGTACTTCGCTCCGCTCGTTACCAACGCCACGGACCAGCCACTGCGGGTGATCGTCAACTTCGGGTTGCGTGGCGCGCGGCCCTGCGGCTGTATCGTGCCGCCCGGCGCCACGCGGTTTCATATCGGCTACTACCCGCTATACGGCAACAGCACCGTGCGCGTGGAGGATTCGCAGGGTCGGTGGGCGATGTTCACGGATCTTGGCTCGCAGGTCGAGCCGGAGGCGGGGACCGTGGGGCTCCGGTTTGAGACGCGGGACCTGCGGGCGCCCCTGACGCGGCCGGCGGCGCCACCGGTGGATCGGCGCTCGCAGGCCCCAGTGCGGCGGCTCCTGCGCCAGCGGTTGCGCTAGATCACAGCGGCCTCGGGGTCGCGGTGAGAGGTTCACACCATTCGGCGACTGATGGACGAGGCCACGGTTGAGCCCCTGCGCTGGGCGCGGCTGTATCCCACCGCGCGTCCCTTCACGCGACCGATGCTGCGACACGGTGCGTGGTATCCCGTGGTGCGCGATCTCGATCAACGCGTTGTCGTGGTCGTGAAGGATCGGCGCGTCGCGGTACCGCGTCATCTCCTGGAGTTCCGGGAGCGCCGGCCGGAGCGGTTCACGGTGGTATACCGGCCCAAGACGCAGGCCGAGCCGTCCTATGGGACACCGGGGAATCTGGGCCGGATCTACGCCGTGTGTCCCGCTTGCGGGGCGCGAATGCCCGTCTTCGGTGAGCCACCCTCTCTCGTATGCCACGGGTGCGGGCACCGCGGCCAGGTGGCGTGGTGGGAGACGGGATGACAGTCCGGTTGACCCCGTCGCACGGCGCCGATCGTGGTCCTTAGAGCGATTCCTGGCGCCCGCGTCACTGGCCCTCCATGAACGTGACCGCACCCGAGCGGGTTCATCCTCTTGCCATCGGCG
>CAZVKD010000099.1:0-10091 GCA_964627675.1 uncultured Gemmatimonadaceae bacterium | reverse complement strand
GGCCACGTGGTCCACGCCGAGCGCCGCCGCTTTTCTTCCTGCGACGGCCGCTGCCCGACGTGCGGCGCCACGGGTCATTTCCGCCAGTCGCCCCAGGCCCACGAGTAGCACGCGCCGCGGGTTTCGAGCGGCATAGAACAGCTGGGTGGCGTCACGTTCTCCGGTGAAGTCGCCGCTGGCGATGGCGCGATCCAGCGCGCCGCCCAGGTGGTCGTCCAGGGCCAGGAGACTGGTGGGTACCTTGCCGTTCAGGGCACCCACGGCCACCGCCAGGAACGGCGCGGGGACCCGCTCGAGCGGTACGACTTTGACGGTGGAGTTCACTCGCCGTTCCCTTCCATGTGCGCCATGATCGCGTCGGCGAAGCCGGACGTGGAGACTTCACGGGCGCCGGCCATCTGGCGGGCGAGATCGTAAGTGACCGTCTTCGCTGCAATCGCCCCCTCCACGCCGCGCACGATCGTCCGGGCCACCTCGGACCAGCCCATCTCCTCGAACATCATGACCCCCGACAGGATGACGGAGGTCGGGTTGACCTTGTCCTGACCGGCGTACTTCGGTGCGCTGCCGTGCGTCGCCTCGAAGACCGCGCAGCCATCGCCCAGGTTTGCGCCCGGAGCCATGCCGAGGCCTCCCACCTGCGCGGCGAGCGCGTCGGACAGGTAGTCTCCATTCAGGTTGGACGTCGCGATAACCGAGTACTCTTCGGGTCGCAGCAATACCTGCTGGAACATGGCGTCCGCGATGCGGTCCTTGATGACGACCCGGCCGCCGTCCTTCCCGCCGACCAGCTCGCGCTCGAAAACGATGCGGTCGCCGAAATGCTCGCGGGCGACATCGTAGCCCCAATCGCGGAACGCCCCCTCCGTGAACTTCATGATGTTGCCCTTGTGAACCAACGTCACCGAGGGACACCGGCGGTCAACCGCGAACTGGACCGCCCGAAGCACCAGGCGCTTGGAGCCCTCCGGGCTCATGGGCTTGATGCCGAGCGCACTCCCCGGCCGGATGCTGGCCCCCAGGTCCGCGAGGAATTCCCTCAGCTTGGTCGCCTGGGGGCTGCCCGCCGGGAACTCGATTCCGGCGTACACGTCTTCGATATTCTCCCGGAAGATGACGACGTTGAGCCTGTCCGGGTGCTTCATGGGCGAGGGGACACCGGGGAAATAGCGCACGGGGCGGACGCAGGCGTACAGATCGAGTGCCTGCCGCAGCGCCACGTTGAGGGAGCGAATGCCGCCGCCGACCGGTGTACTGAGCGGCCCTTTGATCGCCATGCGATGGGTGCGCATGGCCTCGAGGGTGGCAGCGGGAAGCCACTCCCCCGTTTCCGTGAAGGCCTTCTCGCCGGCCAGGACTTCCAGCCAGACGACCTTCCGCGTGCCATTGAACACGCGCTCGACGGCCGCGTCGAACACGCCTCGCGCGGCGCGCCAGATGTCGGGCCCGGTGCCGTCGCCCTCGATGAACGGGATGATGGGATGGGTGGGCACCTGCCAAGTGCCATTCTGCCGTACGACCGAACTACCGCTCACACCTGGCTCCTTGGGGGGTAGATGTGGCCAATGCCCAACTCCAGGCCACCGAACTCATGTTGTGGCATGGGGTTACCGGCCCGGTACACCGCAGCAACGAAGCTCGCCGAAGTGCCGAGACTTTAACCAACCGTCACATGATCGCGAGGCAAAGAGGGGTACCAACCGGGGGCCTCGTGGCGCCGCCGAACGTTAGATACCCAGGGGAGTTGGGGCAAGCTGTCGCCGGCGCTCTCGGCGTGTCGGGAGGGAGTGGCTCGCCCGGAGCTGGGGTCGCGCGGGATTACGACTCGACGGAGAACAACGGGTCCCCCGCTTCCACGTCCTGCCCCGGCGAGGCGAAGACCTCCTTGATGGTGCCGGCCACGGGGCTCATGACCGGGATCTCCATCTTCAGGGCCTCGATGTCGCAGATCCTGTCTTTGGCGTTGACGCTGGCGCCCTTCTGCACGTGGAAGCGCATCAGTTTCGCTCGCATCGGCGCCTTCACGATCTGTTCGGCCATTCGGGCTCTCCGGTCTCGGCTCGCAGGGGAGCCGTCTGGTGGTCAGCTATCGGGCCGGGCTGGTCCGCCGGGCGGCGATCACCTTCGAGACGACGGCTCCGGCGGCGTACAGCGCCACCTGGAGCACCCCCAGCACCACGAAAACAGCCACGAACCGCAGGAGCAGGGAGATCAGGATGCTGGACCACGGAACGGCTGTCTGTTCCACACCATCGCTCTCTTTCTCAAGCTCCGGTCACCGTAGGAGGACGCTCACTGGAACATCGCGATAAACATGCCGGCCGCCGCCGCGGAGCCGATCACGCCGGCCAGGTTCGGTCCCATGGCGTGCATCAGGAGGAAGTTGCCCGGATTGTACCCCTGACCGATCACCTGCGATACCCGCGCCGCCATGGGCACGGCCGACACGCCGGCATTGCCGATCAGGGGGTTCAGGCGATTCTCCGGCTTGAGCAGCAGGTTCATCAGTTTGACGGTCAGAATCCCGCCGCAGGTGCAGACCGCGAAGTCCATCAGCCCCAGTCCGAAAACCAGCAACGGGCGGGGGCTCAGGAACGCGTCGGCGTGCATGGTGGCGCCGACCGACAGGCCCAGGAAGATGGTCACGATGTTCATCAGTGCATTGGCGGCGGTGTCGCTCAAGCGGTTCACCACGGCGCTCTCCCGCATCAGGTTGCCGAACATGAACATGCCCATGAGCGGCATAACCGCGGGGACGAGGAGCGAGATCAGGGCCGCGGCCAGGATGGGGAAGACGATCTTTTCGGTCTTCGAGACCTCGCGCAGCTCCCGCATGACGATCTGTCGTTCGCGCTCCGTGGTGAGCCAGCGCATGATTGGCGGCTGAATCAGCGGCACCATGGCCATGTAGGAGTAGGCCGCCAGCGCGTTGGCGCCCAGGAGTTGCGGCGCGAGCTTCTGGGTGAGGTAGATCGTGGTCGGCCCGTCAGCCCCGCCGATGATGCCGACCGAGGCCGCCTCCTTCAGCGTGAAACCGCCCAGGAGAATGGAGCCGGTGAACGTGACGAACACGCCGAGTTGCGCCCCGGCCCCCACCATCATGGTCTTGGGGTTGGCGATCAGCGGGCCGAAGTCCGTCATGGCGCCGAGCCCCAGGAAGATCACGCAAGGGATCACTTCCCACTCGAGTCCGTAGTGGTAAAAGATCTGAAGCAACTCGCGGTGATCCTCCCCCGTGCCCATGAGTGGGGTGAGGGGGAAGTTCACCAGGAAGATCCCGAACCCGATCGGGAGGAGCAGGAGCGGTTCGAAGTTTTTGGCGATGGCCAGATAGATGAACAAGCAGCCGATCGCCCACATGATCGGGTACCTCCAATCGAGATGCACGAGCCCCATCTGGAGAACGATGGTGCGCAGCATCTCCCATGGCGTCACCAGCTGGGGATCCACGTAACCCGGACTCCTTGGTGAGGGCGGGGTGCGATCTGCCGCTATACGGTGGCCGCCGCTTGGGCCCGCTTCGCGAGGAACTCCTTGGCCTGCATCGGGAACAGCACGCCGAGCAGGATATCCTCGTCGCTCTCGGCCAGGGGCCCGAGGTCCTTGACCGCCTTGTCCCAATCCTCGGGGTCTGCCAACTGCCCGGCCCTCAGAGAGTAGTCCGGAACCTTGTCTCCCACAACTTTTGCCAGCAACTCCTGGCTCACCGGTCCCGGCGGTCGCCCGTACTTGCCCGCGATATAATCGGTCACTTCGCGGGTGATCATCTGGTAGCGCTCGCCGGTGAGCACGTTGAACACCGCTTGCGCCCCGACGATCTGGCTGGTGGGCGTGAGCAGCGGCGGGTAGCCGAGATCCCGCTCCACGTTGGGGCACTCCTTGAGCGCCGCCTCCATGAGGTCCATGCGGCCGGCGTCTTTCAGTTGCGCCACCATGTTGGAGATCATCCCGCCCGGGATCTTGTGCGTGAGCACGTCGGCGCTGACGCCGGTGTACTCGGTGGCGTACTGCTGGTACTTGTCCCGGATCTCCTTGGTAATGCGGGCCGGCTGTTCCAGTTGCTTGAGGTCCAGACCGGTATCGAACGGCGTGTTGCGCAGCGCCGCCACCATGGTTTCGGTGGCGGGATGGGCCGAGCCGAACGACAGCGGCGAGAGCACCGTGTCAATCATGTCCACGCCGGCCAGTACGGCCATGAAGTGGCACATGCTGGATGCGCCGCTCATGTCGTGGCAGTGGAGCAGCACGGGCAGGTCTTTGGCCCGGTCCTTCATGCCCTTGATGATGCGGTAGGCGTCGAACGGCATGAGGATGCCGGTGGCGTCCTTGAGCGACAGCCAGTCGGCCCCGAGCTCCAGGAGCTGCTCGGCGTACTCCATCCATCGCTCCAGCGTGTGCACGGGCGAGATGGTGTAGTTCACCTCCACGTGCGCTTCGCCGCCGAACTCCTTCACCGCTTTCGTCGCCACCTCGAGGTTCCGGAAGTCGTTCGTGGCCTCGAAGATGCGGAAGACCGTCACGCCGTTCTTGACCGCCCGCTCGCAGAACTTCTTCACCGTCTTGTCCGAGTAGGGCCGGTACGCCAGGATGTGCTGCCCGCGGAGCAGCATCTGCAGCTTCGTGCGGGGCATGACCGCCTTGACGCGGCGGAGCCGATCCCAGGGGTCTTCCTTCAGGTAGCGGAGGCACACGTCGAAGGTGGCCCCGCCCCACACTTCCACGGCGTAGAAGCCGCACGGGTCCAGCGACTCGCACAGCGGAAGCAGGTCATCGGTGGTGACGCGGGTCGCGAGCTTGCACTGCTGCCCGTCGCGGGGCGTGAGGTCCGTGATCCGGATCCGCCGCGAGCCCACCGGCGCGTCCAGCAGCGCGCGGATGTCGTCGGCGATGCGATCGAAGATGTCATCGGGCCGCATGGGCCGCCTCCTTGTCCGGGGCGAACGCGGGCGCGGTCACCGTTCCGCTCAACGCCGCTTTCCCACCCTCCACCCGATACTCGCACGTGATCGGCGCCACCATGTTCGCCATCACGGCAATGCTGCAGGTCTTGGTGAGCGCGGTGCGGATGGCGTCCTGCACGTCCTTGTCGGTCAGGGTGGCGCCGCGCATGCGGAACTTGAGCGCGATCTTGGTGAAGATCTTGGGATGCTCGTCCCGACGCTCTCCGTCGGTTTCCACCTCGATGGCGTCCACCGCCTTGCCGGCCTTGTGCAGGGCCTCGTAGGTGTGGATGCCCATGCACCCGGCGATGGAGTACATGAGCAAACCCGGCGGGCGGAATCCGCGGCCCTTCCCGCCCACCGTGGCGGCGGCGTCAATCGGCAGCTGGTGGCCGGGAAAATCCTCACCCGTGCCGATGAAATGGAAGTCGCTCTGCTGGGTCACTTTGACCTTCATACGGCACCTTCCTTCCGGTAAGTCACTATTCCTCGGGCCGCGCCACGGAGAGCGGCGGTTGACCCGACGCCACGCGCTGGATGTTCTCCCAGGCGAACTGCGTCCGCCGGAACCAGCCTTCGTAGGCGTGGCCGGCGGTGTGAGGGGACAGCACGACGTTCTCAAGCTTGCCGATAGGGTGATCGGCGGGGAACGGTTCGGCTCGAAACACGTCGAGCCCCGCCCCGAGAATCCGTTTGGCCGCCAGTGCCTCGATCAACGCCTCCTCGTCCACCACTGCCCCGCGGCTGGTGTTGAGCAGGACCGCCGTCGGTTTCATCAGCGCCAGCGTCTCCCGATTGATGAGCCCGCGCGTGTCCTTGGTCGCAGGCACGTGGAGACTGATGATGTCCGCCTCCCGCAGGACGTCCTCCAGGGACGCACGTTGGGCCCCGAGGTCCTTCTCGAGGTCAGGCGCGGCGACCACGTCGTAGTACATCACGCGACACTCGAAGGCGGCGAGACGGCGCGCCACCTTGCGGCCGATGTTGCCGGCGCCGATCAGGCCCAGCGTCTTGCCCGCCACCTCGAACGTATCGAACCCGGTGACGGCCTGACGCCACCGCCCCTCGCGCACCGCCCGGTCGCAGTGGATCAGTCGCTTGTACAGCGCCAACAGGAGCGCGATGGTATGCTCGGCCACGGCCCAGGCGTTGGCCCCGCCATTGGTGGCCACCGGAACCCCGAGTTCGGCGGCGAGCTTCAGGTCTATCTTGTCGTATCCGGCGGTGAGCAGCTGGATCAGGCGGAGTCTGGGAGCGGAACGCAGGAGAGCGGGCGAGATTTCCGCGGGGTGGAGAACCAGGAACTCCGCTTCGCGGAGGATGGGGATCTTGTCCTGGTCGGGGGCCTTGAGCGGCCGCCAGGCGACGTCGAACCCGTCGGGTGGTTTCGCCTGCTCGAACACCTGCGCCACCCACTCCTTCTGTCCGTTGATGAAGAACACTCTGTGCACGTCGGGCCTCCTGTCAGCACCCGCGAACGACCGGCGTCAGGGGCCGGCGACGACCACGTCGGCTCCGAGTAACACGATATCGGCGGCCTGGTTGTACCTTGCTCCGGGTATCTGTGAATTCGCCTTCATACGCCCGAGTCCGATGGGTGGCATGCCCCGAGCGACAGTCATTTCAGTGCCACGTGGCACCCAGGGTCACGAGCACAAGGTTACGCGAGGTCCCGCCAATGTGCTGCGCGAGAAAATCAACGTTGGGCGTGGCATAGAAGTTGCGGCCCAGCTTGATGTCATACCCGGCACCGACCGTCACGCCGAGTCCCTCGTCGCTGACGGTCGTGGTTACCCCGAACGTGCTGGTCTGGATGCTCTCGGTGCCAAACCCGATGCCGCTCTTCAAGAACACCCCGCCCCGCGGCAGCGGATAGAAAAGCACGGTGGCCGTGGCGTTCCCTCGAGTTCGCGTGACGCCGCTGTCGTCTCGGGCCCAGCCGCTGGCCTCGCCCCCGATCAACAACTGCGGTGTAAGCGTGCCGCCCAGACGCAGGTAGCCCGCCCCGCCGAAGTTGGCATCACCCAGAGGGGCGTCGAGGTCCCAGCCGGGGCCGAACCCGAAGCCGATCCAGAAGCCCTGATGGCGAGGCGCGTCCTGGGCGCCCACCGGACTCGAGATTATGACCAGCGTGGTCATCGTCAGTACCGCTCTCAGTCGCATTGGTCCCTCGCATGATAGACGGCAGGCTTCGAGCAGCGTGCCGTCCCTTTGTATACCCGGAACCCCTGAGTGGAGACTCCGGGTTCAGTAGAAACCCACCCGGACCCCCTCGCGATCCACGCGAATGCCGGGCAGGGGAAAGTGAATCTGGTCCAGCACGCTCGCCACGCTTCGCCACCAGTGAGGCCGGATGGGGAGGCCACCGAGCCGCGCATCCAACGTCAGATACCACTGCCGGCGGGGTGGCTCCGACAGCCACGCCTGGATCCCATGCGCCACGGCCAGGCCCAACCAGCCGGGCCACGGACCCTCGGAACTCAGCGCGCCGGGATGAACGGCGAGCGAGTAGCGCTGTCCGGCATAATCGGTCAGCGCGCTGAGGCTCCCGGCGTCAGCGGTACGGTACTCCCGCGACGGCCAGTACCACGCCTTGAGCGATACGGCGGCCGCGGCTCGCCACGTCTGCCGGGCGGCGGCGAGCGCGGCGCCGGCGCTCACCCACAGCATGTCGGTTCCCGAGAACCCGTTGTAAAAGCCGTCGCCGATCTCTTTGGGCAGTTGGAGCAGCACCGCCCCCGCGGCGCCGACCCAGGCGCTCGCGGGCGGGGAGAGGCAGGCCCATCGAAGGGAGATCGAGCCGAGCTGTGCGGTGTGATAGGCGACGAACCCGTGCAGCAGGGCGTCCTGCCCGCGGCTCGGGCTCCTGCCCCAGATGAGACGAAAATCCCGCCTCGGCGTATCCCACCACCGATCGTGGAACAGGAGCACAGTCGTGGCGTCGAGCGCCGCGGCGCCGCCGGCCACCCCCAGGAGACGCCCGGCGCGCGCCTGGGGGCACGCCTGCGCCGGCACCCTGCCTGGCGTCAAGGCGCAGGCGGATGCGACGACGAGAGCGACTCGGAGCGTGCCTCGGGTGCGCGGCGTTCTCAGCTCGCTGAGGCGGTCACGTCAGTAATTTGCGTTCCCGGGCGGCGGCCTCCAGGGTGGCGTGGAATCTGGGATCCGCGATCGCGATCAGGGCTTCCGCGCGCTCCCTGAGATTCTTGCCGAAGAGATTGGCCACCCCGTGCTCCGTGACGACGTAGTGCACGTCGGCCCGGCTGGTAACCACGCCCGCTCCTTCCTTCAAGTACGGAACAATCCGGGACAGCAGCCCGTTCTTGGCGGTGCTTGGCAGCGCGATGATGGGTCGGCCGTCCCGGGAGCGAGCGGCGCCACGAATGAAGTCCACCTGTCCGCCGAACCCGGAGTAGATGTACGAACCGATGGAATCGGAGCACACCTGGCCGGTGAGGTCCACCTCGATCGCGGAGTTCACGGCGACCATGTTGTCGTTCTGGGCCACGATCTGGGGGTCGTTCACGTAACTGACCGGGTGCGCCTCGATGAGCGGGTTGTTGTCGAGGAAGTCGTAGAGTTGGGTCGTCCCCAGCGCGAAGGTGATAATGACTTTCCCCGGGTGCAGGGTCTTTCGCGTTCCGGTCACCGCCCCGCGCTCGATGGCCCCCATCGCTCCATCGGACATCATCTCGGTGTGAATGCCGAGCTCCAGGTTTCCCTCGATGGCCGCGTAGATCGAGTCGGGAATGCCGCCGATGCCCATCTGGAGCGTGTCCCCAGGGCGAATCAGGCTCACGGTGTGCCTCGCAATGGCCCGTTCGACCTCGGTGGCTGGCTCGGCCCACAGCTCGGGCAGGGGCTCGGTGTGCTCCACGATGGCGTGCACCCGGCTCACGTGCAGGAAACAGTCTCCCAGGATTCTCGGCATCCGCTCGTTGACCTGCACGATCACGCGGCGCGCGGCCTGCGCCGCCGCGACCGAGGCCAGCGTCTCCACGCCCAGGCTCATGAACCCGTGTTCGTCGGGAGGGGAGACGGAAAGCATCGCCACGTCGAGCGGGATCACCCGCTCGCGGAACAGGCGTGGGATCATGTGGAGGAACACCGGGACGTAATCGGCGCGCCCGTCGTTGACCGCCCGTCGGTCCGCCGGTCCCACGAACAACGAGTTGTGGCGGAAGTGGCCTTCCATCTCCGGTGCTGAGAGCGGATCCTCGCCCAGCAGGAGGACATGGTTCAACTGCACGTTGGTAAGCTCGTCCCGGCGGTCGGCGAGGGCGCGGACGAGGGCGCGCGGGATGGCGGCGTTCCCCGCGTAGTACACCCGGTCACCGCTCCGGACGCAGGAGACGGCCTCCGCGGCACTCACCCGTTTGGCGCGGTAGTCCGCCATCCAGTTCATGGCCAGGCTCAGCCGGTGCGCTGGAGAATGGAGGGCACGGCTGCCTGGCCGCCCAGGGCCCGCGCGAGCGGCTCATTGACCACCGCGCCGCGATAGAGGTAGAGCCCGGCAGCGAGTCCCGGGTCGTCCCGCAGGGCGTCGTCCAGGCCTTTGGCGGCGATGGCGCGCACCGGCCCCAGCACGACGTCCGACAGGGCGCGAGACGCGGTGCGGGCCACGTTCGCCGTCATGTTGGGCACGCAGTAGTGCACCACGCCGTGCACCACGTAGACGGGATCGCGCAGGGTGGTGGGGCGGCTGGTTTCGACGCATCCGCCCTGATCAATCGAGACGTCAATGATCACGCTGCCGGCCCGCATCGCCCGGACCATCTCCTCCGTGATCAGGAGCGGCGCTCGAGCGCCCGGGATGAGGATCGCCCCAATGACCACGTCGGCGATGGCGGTGAGGCGCGCCAGCCGATCGGCCGTGGCGAGCTGCGTATCCACCTGTTCCCCCAGCTCGGCATTGACCGCGCGCAAGCGGGCCAGGTCTTGGTCCAGGAGGATGACCCGGGCCCCGACCGCCAGCGCGATCCGAGCCGCGCTGCGGCCCACGGTTCCCGCCCCCAGGATCAGCACGACGGGCGGCGGGATGCCCGGGGCGTGGGTGAGCAGAATGCCCCGCCCCTGCTCCTCGTTTTGGAGGTAGTGCGACGCGGTGAACACGGCCATTGCCGAACTGGAGCGGCTGCCGCTCTCGAACCG
>CAZVKD010000098.1:3307-10105 GCA_964627675.1 uncultured Gemmatimonadaceae bacterium | reverse complement strand
AGGCCTTGACCGCGTACTCCAGTCGAACCCCGCCCCCACCGGGCGCGGGCACGCGATCCTCGAAGCGCCGCGCCCCGGGCTGGGCGGCTCCGACCTCCACCCACGTGGAGTCGCGCTCACGGCGGCGCATGACGACGAGGCGCACGACGTCGGGTTCGGGAGCCTCCCATTCGATCGTGACGCCACCCCGGGCACGGTCGAACGACGCGCGACGGATCTCCACGCTCGCCGGGGGGCTTCGCTTGACCGGGCGGCCAACGACGGGGCGGGAGGGCAGGGAGCGGTTACCGGCGTCGTCAATCGCAATGACCGATACCTCGAACAGCTCGCCGGGGGGAAGACCCGGGATCGTGTCCGTCCTCGCCGACGCCGGCACGCTGTCCGGCCGGTCCGTCCAGGCGGGGCGGCCCCGCGCTCGATAGCGAAGGCGGTACCACCGGACATCCGGCTCGGGATTGGCCGCCCACGCGACCACCAGGAGATTCTCGGCCGGGGATACGGAGAGAACCTGCGGCGGTGTCGGTGGCGTGACATCCGGCGGGGCCACGGCCACGATTGCGCTTGGCGCGCTCTCGTTGTACGCCGAGTCCACGGCGGTAACGCGATAGTAGAAGGGATGGTCCGCGCCGACCCGCACCGAGTCCGTGAACCGCGGCTCGGCAGTGGGGACCTCCGTGAGCAAGCCGAACTCCCCGTCGTTGCGAGATGCCCGGTACACGCGGTAACCGCGCAGATCCGACACTGGAACGCGGGCCCACGCCAGGCTGATGCGCCCCGTCTCCCCGCGTCCCCGGAGGCTGTCCGGCGCGGCGGGAGCCGCAAGGTCGGGAACCTCGGCCACGGCCATGAAGGACGGGGCGCTTGCATTCCCGGCGGCGTCGGCCGCAGTCACGTAGTACCACCACAGCCGGCCCGCCGGGCGGCCGGCGTCCACCGCCCCCCGGGCGCCGGCGGGGAGCGCGGGGCCAACCGGCTCGAACGTTCCGTCGCGAGCGGCGGAACGCCACAGGCGGTACGCGGCGATCGTGGGATCCGGAGATGCGATCCAGGAGAGCAGAATCGAATCGCCCCGCACGCTGCTGGTGAGTTGCTGGGGCGGGGCCGGCGGCGTCACGTCTCGCAGCGCGATCCGAACCTCGGCCGAACGCTCGCTGGACCTGCCGAAAGGATCGATGCCCGTCACAGCGTAGGCCACGGTATCCCCCGCCCGGGCGGTGCTGTCCCGATAGAAATACGGCGATGCCTCGGTGCCCGACCCGTTCTCGTCCGTGAAGACGATCACAGGAACGGAGGTCAGTCGCTCCCAGTCGGCGGGCCCGACGCGGCGAAACACGTGGTAGCCGCTGAACGACCCCAGGGTGGACCAGCGCAATGTCACTCCATCTACCTGTTGTGCGGCCGATAGCGAATCGGGCCCGCGGCTGGGGCGGTAGGACCCTGCGACGACCGGCGCGCTGGTCGCTGCCACCTGTTCCCCGCGCCGCGTGACCGCGATCAAGCGGTACTCGAACGTCCCGCCGGCGCGCGCCTGGCGATCGTCGTAGCGCAGGCCGAGGATCCGGGCCACGGGCGCCTCCAGGTCGGCCAGCAGCAAGAGCAGCGAACGGTAGGATTCCGGATCACGCAGCTCGTCCATGGGATCGGCGGGAAAAATCAGCGATTCGTAGCGATCGTACGCTTCTCCCAAGATCGCGCGGGCCTCGGTTCGCGAGCGCACTCGCGCAATGGGTTGCGACGTCAGACGCGCGAAGGCGCCGCCAGCATCGCGCCGCTCCACGTGGTAGCCCAATGGTCGTTCCCCCTCGGGCCACGCCCAGCGCAGCACGACGCCTTCGGCGGACGGGGCCACGAGGAACGGCGTGTCCGGTTCCTGAGCATTCAGCGCATGAGCGGGACCAAGACCGGCAATGCCGCCGAGGGCCAGCGTGATCCCGCGCAATCTCATCGCCCATCCTCGGCCGCCGCCGGTCGTGCGCCCCCTCGGGCCTTGGTCACCGCGCCCGGCGCCGCCCGCCACGGCCTGTGATCGCCCGATGTCGCGCATCGTCATGGTCGCCGCACTTTGGTCACGTCAACCACCGGACTCGTGAGGGTCGCCGCCGTGGTCCCCGGGACCGCGGGTTGAGTCACGGCAGCCGCGGCGGCGCTGACGGGGTCCGCGGACGTCACCAGCGACGGCTGCGGGAGGCTGTAGGTGAGCGTGTGCCATCCCTCGCGCCGATGATTCAGCCGAAGGGTCAGCGTGGGCATGCTTGCCGCGGGAAGCGACGCATCGGATTCGGCGGAGAACTGCACCTCCAAGATGTTTTCGAACGTGGGCGAGGACCCGCACAGCTTTCCCACGGTCGCGCCCAGCGTCATGGTCGCCGCGCTCGCCACCAATCGGCACCGCGTCCGCGGGGTGACCTGCCAGCCGGCGGCAACGCCCGTGACCTCGATCGAGTCAATGTCGTCCCACTGCACGGCTTCGAGGCTCGGCAAAACCACGCGGACCTTGAGGAGGTAATTGCCCGTCCCCGACACCGGCCCGGGGCCGCGCGTGGGTTCGACCATGGGCGTTCCCGCAGCCAAGTGCTCGGCGAAACTGGCGTACTGGCTGGTGGCGAAGGACACCGCCCAGTGTTCCCGAGCCGTGCTGTCGTTCTGGACCAGCGCCAGCCGGTAGCGCGTGCTCGGGGCGAGGGCGCCCGCCGCCGGCGTGAAAGCATACAGCGTCGGATCGCCCGCCAGGCGAACGGCCAGCGGGTAGGAGGTCGCGCCCCACGTTCCCGGAACCGTGTCCGTCCCGTTCGCCAGCACGCGGGCCACGGCGGCCCCGGAGCTGAGGTCAGGATGCGTGTTGGAGAACTTCACCCGAACCACGCCACGATTGGGGCCGCCATAGTACAACGGTGATGCGCCCCCCCGCGGGTCGCTGCCGGTGACGAATTGAGCCAGAACGGGCGTGACGCTGCTGGTCGTGAACACCAGTGTGTCGTTCACGAGCTGTTGTGGCTGCCAGACGAGATCCGTGCACACCTCCACCGGGGTGTTATTCACGTACTGCGTCGTGCAGCCCCCGGTCAGCTTCTCCAGGGTGAATTGCACGATGCTCCGGTACATGGCGCCCGGCTCCAGCGCCGCGTATCCCGGGCCGGCAAGGGTGAGCGTGGTGCGCTCATCGTCCCACACCCGCTGTGGCGTCCCGATCGAGGGCCAGGTAACCGTCGGAACCATGACCGTCGGGCCGGTGCGACCCGTGCGTCGGGGCACCTGCACGATCGTGCGCTTGCCAATGACCGGCGTGGCGCTGAGCCGCAGCCGATAGACCCCGCCGTCGGTGCCGTATTCGGTGCCCTCGCTCATGCCCAGGTAGTAGCTCACGCCGTTCACCGAGGCCCCGGTGTCGTTGGGCAGCGGGCTCGTAGCCGCGATGATGACGAACTGCGTGGTGTCGGCGTCATCGTCGTCGCTCGAGCCCCAGGAGTAGCGCATCTTGTAGGTGCCCTTCACGGCGCCGCCCGCCAGCTTGTACTTTACCTTGACCTTGCCCTTGATCCACGTAGGATCGGGGAACGCGAAGGCCATGGTGGCGCGGGCCGTTCCCGAAAGCAGCTCGTACCAGTTGCCGAGCGCCTTCACCTTCGCCACGATCTCGCCCCACAACTCGCCGTCGCCCGCGGCCCGGAACGGCCGGTATCGCAGTTCCGCATTGGCCTCGTATCCCGCCGCCACGCGCCCGTAGAACGCGCCGACGCGCTTCTCCTTCTCGAGCTCCGTCGCGAAACCCCCCGCCACGCCCACCTCGTCCATGCGGAAGTGGGCCGCGGACCGGAGATTGAGGGTCCCCGGCAGCAAGGTGAGAGAGTCGGGCCGGCTCGGCGTGCCGACGTTCACGTACCAGGTGTCCGGCGAGAAGTGCAGCTCCGCCCAGCCGTTGCCCGTCATGGCGGGCTTGAGATCCACGTTGAGGGTGAGGTTGGCGTGGAGCACAGGCCGGGAGACCGGCAGGTCAACGAACACCGTGCCCCACAGCTTTTCCTCGCGGCGGGACACTTCCGTGAGCATCCAGTTGTCACCCCGCAACGTGAGGGACTGGAGCCCGCCGCTCGCGGCCGCCGCTGCCTCGAGCGTAGCGTCCGCATTCCACACGTAGCCCGCATTGGCCGACGTGCCCAGCGAGACCAGGGCCTTGAGCCCGAAGAGCGTGGACTGATCCGGCACGTACGTTGCCTTCAGCGTGACTGTGTCAATACTGGCGCGCATGCGGGAGAACGCGCCGCCCCCAAACCCGTAGAGCGACAGCGGCAGCGTGCCCAGCTGGATGCCGGGCGGCGGGAGCTGGAGCTTGGCGTCCACGTACCAATAGCGGAACGAGGTCGCGCCGGCGATGAAGGTCCCGTCCACGTCGAACTGGTCCTGCACGCGCATTCTGAGGCCGGCCTTGAACCCGTCCCCGTACACAGGGTCGTCCTCGATGTAATCCATCTGGCCGCGGAACCTGACGGCGGCGTTCTCGTAGGCCACGTCCAGCTTGTCCACGGCGAGCCGGTGGAAGCTCCACGACGCGCCGGGACGCTCGCGTCGCGCGAAGAACCTGAATGCCCCCTTACCGCTCGGCAGGGTCTCGCTGAGCGAGAACCGTCCCGCGAGACCCAGCCACACCTCGTTGCCGTCCTGCCCGCTCCCGAACCCGATCGAGTCGAGCGCCACGGGGAAATTCTTGAAACTGGCCTCGCTGGCGGCGTCGAACGCCATCCAGGTTCTTTGAAGCTTGATGCCGCCGTCGTTCGAGATGGACAATCCGTACACCTGCACGTCGCGCAGCGAGACGCCCTCCTGCTCCACCGTGAGCTTGGCGTCCATCGTGAGGGTGCCAATGGGCCGCTCGTAGGCGAACTCGCCGCGCTGAATCAAGAGCTTGGAGCGGAGCGCCGGCACCTCGATCGCCTCCTGAGACGTGAGCCTGGCGTAGGCCCGCTCGAAGCCCACGGGCGAGAAGGTGGCGTGATACGCGATTTCGCTCGACAGGAAGGGGATCTTGAGCCAGCCTTCCACGAACCCCGTGTCCAGGGCCGTTTGATTGATGACGAACCGCAACGAGTCGAGCGTGCCCTGGAAGCCGCCGAAGGACACCGGCCCCAGTCGGCTCAAGCCCGACGCCGACACGTCCCCGCTGAAACCACCGTCGTCCAGCACGAGCCGCCGGCCCGAGATACTGACCGGGGCCTCCTGAAGCCCTTGCACGAACGGGTCAATGTTGCCGAACTGCCAGTCGCTGGGCAGGAACACCCGGGCACTGTCGAGGTAAACCCCCCGCCAACCGGCCGGCCGGCCCTCCGGGGAGATGTCGCCCGAGAGATCCACGACGGCGTCGCCGGTCTGCAGCTTGAGACCCGTTTCACCGATCTTCGCCAGCGGCATCCCGGCCACCGAGAGATAGAACTCCCCATTGGTGCTCAGGCGGGCCTGCCTGATCTGCAACGTGATCGCCGAATCCAATACCGCCGGTTTCGTGGTGTCCCCGGGGGCGGTATCGCGCTTGACCGGCTCGTTCAACCGGAGCCCGCTCGAGGGCGGAATCGTGACGTCGCCCGCGAGATCCAGGGTCCCAACGCCGTCCGCCAGAACCAGTCTCGTGGAGTCTTCGTACAGCGTCATCTTGAACTGGTTGGCGCTGATGTCCTTGCTGGTCCAGCGGCGGGCGAGCGTCAGGCTTCCCGCGGGGCCGCCGGCGCCGACGCGCAAGTCCCGGAATCGAAAATGCAGCAACGTCCGCGTGGTGTGCTCCCAGTCCGCTTTGATCTCCTCGTACCAGGCAGGCTGCGGCGCCGTCGGCGGCTCCAGCTCGTCGCACTGCTCGTCCCAGGCCGCCAGAACATCCGGGTCTTCTCCGCCGGCTGGCTCGGCGTCGAGCGCCGCGATGGTCTTGTCAATGCACTGCTGGAGCGCCGCGTCGTACGCCGCCTTGTCCTCCTCGTACTGCCTGGCCGCCGCCTCCGGGATCGGAGCCCCTTCACCTTCCAGCGGCAGTCTCACCACGAGATCCCCCGTCATCCCGACGAACCGATCGCCCGTCGCCGAATCCGCTACCAACTCGACGTGGGTCAGCATGATCGCCGCCGGCACCGTGCTCGCGGTGTTCAGCACCCGTGACCAGGTGTACAGATTGTCGTCCGACGGCACCCGCAGCCGGTGCCGCGGGGCATAATCCACCCGCCGCAGGTCCTCGGTGAGGCGGACGCCCCGAAACCGAAACGCGGGCTCGAAAACGCCGGGAATGAGCCTGGCGCGGCCGCGCCCGGTGTAGTTGAGGCGCGAGGAGTCCTTCAGCGAGAGAACCTTGATCTCGACTCCGGCCCAGTCGAACCGCGCCACCGCGACGTCGTCCTTGGCCGAGTCCGCCGGCGTGGAATCCGGCAGGGCCACGATCGGCGGCAGCCCCGGGCGATATCGGAAGGACCAGACCTCGCTCTTGCCCTGCCGCTCGCCAAACGGCTGCCCCCCCGCATCGAGCGCCTGCACCTGCCAGACGTACAGCGCGCCGTCTCGCAAGGCGAACGCGGTCTGCGGATAGGAAACCGAGGTGACTGCCACGTCGGCCTCGTGGTGCGGCACGTTGTTGATGGCTTCCAGCGGCGACTGCCCCGGCAAGACCTCGGCGATCCGGAGATGATATGTGACCTGGGCATTGAAGCCGCTCACCACCGGCGTCCATGCAAACAACGGCAGCGGCATCGCTGTGGTGTCGCCATCGGCGGGCGCCACCAGAGCGGGCGGCGCCGGCGCCGTGATCGAGAAGTCCGCGCAGCCCTGAGC
>CAZVKD010000098.1:0-3297 GCA_964627675.1 uncultured Gemmatimonadaceae bacterium | reverse complement strand
CGCACGTCCACGCAAAACCGATACTCCCCGTCCGGGATCCGACCCGTGCGGATCAGCTGATCCCGTAGTTCGGATTGGTACGTGACGCTGTTGGATTCCCAGATGCCGTCACGCGTGGTGAGCAGCAGCTGAGAGGGCCGGACGAACTCGAATGCCGTGCTGCGGCCGGAGAGAATCGCCGTGGCGCCGCGGAGGATGGTCCCGGTGAGATGGAAGGCCACGCTGGCGGAGCCGGTGTAGGAGAGCACCAGCGTCACCGCCGACGGGTCCGTCTCCCAGTCCGCGATGTAGGGGGAAGGATCGGGCCGCACCGCCAGAAACGCGCTCCAGTCGGGGGACTGTGCGACCACCGGCATCGCCCCCCCCACCAGGAGCGCCGCTACGAGCCGGGACACGGGGGGGCGCGTCATGGCTTGTAGAGCTCGACACCGGGGTTGAGATTGCCACTCGTCGCGCCGAACACCGCGACGAACCCATTGGACAGCAGTACCGCCACGTGGTTGTGCCGGTACTGCGTCATCGCCCCGGTTGCGGTGAAGGTGCCGCTTGCCGGGTCGTAGATCTCGGCGGTGTTGGCGGCATAGAAGTAACCACCCGACCAATACAACCCGCCCGTGATCAGCACCCGCCCGTCGGGAAGGAGGGTTGCGCGGTGCCCGCGCCGGCCCGTCACCAGGCTATCCGTATAGGTGAAGGTCCCAGTAGCCGGGTCGTAGATTTCGGCCGACGCGATTGCTCGCCTGAGGCCGTAGTCATAGCCGCCGGTCACCAGCACCCGTCCGTCCGCCAGAGCGACAGCGGCGTGCTCGCGCCGCCCCACAGCCATGCTGTCCGTGAAGGCGAATGCGCCCGTCGCCGGATTGTAGATTTCGGCGCTGGCCAACCCCCACTGGAGCGACGACTGGACGCCGCCCGTCACCAGCACGGTGCCGTTGGGCAGCAACGTGGCTGTATGTTGCTGGCGAGCCAGTGCCATGTCGCCCGTCGCCGCGAAGGCGCCGGCTGCCGGATCGTACAGCTCCGCGCCGCGGAGCGCGTAGCTGAGATTACTGCTGGTGGCCCCGCCGCCGCCTGCCACTAGCACGCGGCCGTCGTTGAGCAGCGTGGCCGTGTGCCACTGTCGCCCGGTGCAGCATGCGTTGCCGAACTTGCCCAGCGAGTCCGTGTAGGTGGTCGTGCCCGTCGCCGGGTCGTACAACTCCGCCGTTCGCTGCACCGTGCGTACCAAATCGCCGTACCGCCCACCCACCAAGAGCACGCGCCCGTCGGGCAGCGTCGTCGCCGTGTGCTCGTGGCGGAGTGCCCGCATCCCACCGCTAGCGATGCTCGTGTCCGTTGCGGGGTCGTAGAGCTCCGTGGAACTGGTGACGATCGCGCCACCGCTGTAACCCGCGATGCCACCCGAGATCAGCACCCGGCCATCGTTGAGCAGCGACCCGGCGTGGCCGTAGCGGCCTTGGGTCATGAGGGTGGCCGGCGCCCACGTGCCGGGCGCGTGAGTCACCGTAACCGCCACCGTGTCCCAGAAGAGATTGCCGTACCGCGCCACGACACGAGCCCGGCCACCGGCTCGGCCGGTCACGAGGCCGGTCGTGTCCACCTGCGCCACCAGATAGTCCGGATACACGCCGTTCACGAACCACTGGAAGCGGTTCTCGGCGGTAATCGGCGCGCCGTTCTGGTCGGCCGCGGCGCCGGTGAGTTGGCGGGTCTGACCGGGATCAATGGGCGTGACGGTGTCACCGACAATGCCGATGCTCGTCAGCAGGCTGAGGCTCGCGGGCGGTACGTGATCCGGCTCGTACTCGGCCACGGCGACCGGAGAGAGCCGAACCCCGGCGGAGCCGAGGTTGCCGATGTAGATCCCGTGCGGGCCGCCGTCCTCGCTCTCGAACACCACCCGGTCCCACGTCCCGGCATACGCCGGGTTGGCGTCGAACGAGAGGCTGTGGTCCGGCAGCGATCCATTCGGATTCCCGAGATCCGCGGACGCCAGCGCCGTGTCCCCGCCCGACGGCTCCCTCGTCATGGCGATCCGCCACCCTTGCGGGCTCCACCGCACGGCGTGCAACACTGACGGGGCGTCCCCGTAGATCCCCAATGTGTCCACACGGGCACCGGTCGAGTCCGCGAACCGCAGCTCGCTCCAGCAGCCTTCGCGGCACTCGTACCGCACGTACACGATGTTCGCACCGTCGGGAGACCAATCGCCGAAGTAGTCCCCTACCGGGTAAACCGCCCCCGGATCGTCGGCCAGCGGTCCGGGGTTCACAAGCCGTCGCTGGTTGCTCCCGTCGGCGGCCATCACCCAAACTTCCTGTTGCCCGCTGCGCGACGTCGTGAAGGCGATCTTCGTCCCGTCGGGCGAGAACCGGGGCCGGGTGTTTTCTCCATCCACGGTGAGTTGCACCTCGTCGCTCCCGCCGGCCGAGATCCTGAAGATCTGGTGCGCGCCGTCCACCGCGCGCTCGAACACGATCGCCGTGCGATCCGGCGCCCACGAGGGGCGATCCTCGTCCTCGGGGCTGTTGGTGATGCGGCGCGCCGCCGATCCGTCGGCCTCCATCGCGTACACCTCGCGGTTGCCGTCCCGCGTGGAGATGAACACGATCTCCTCCGTGGCGTAGGTAATCCCGCTCTCCACCGTGAGCTCGGCGGCCCCGGAAACGCCACCGGCCAACGCGCTGATGATCGTCGTCCCCCGTGCCACGGCCGTCGCGAGGCCGGTACTGTCCACCGTCGCGATCCCCGGAGGCGACGCCGACCAAATGAACGTCCTGCCCGTCAGCGGTGTGCCGCTCGAGTCGAATGCCGTGGCCGTGAACTGCTGGGTCGTCCCAGCCGCCGGCAGCCGTGCCGCGGCGGGCACCACCGCCACCGAGGCGACCACCCGGCTTACGGTGAGCGAAGCGGTCCCCACTACGCCGTCGGCGGAGGCGGCGATTGTCGCCGTCCCGTCGCCGGCCGCCGTCGCCAGGCCGGTGGAGTCCACCGTAGCAACCGCGATGGCCGACGACGACCAGGTAATCGCCTTGCCCGGGATGGCCATGCTGGCTGAATCCAGCGGGGTTGCGGCGAACTGGAGGGTTCGACCGGTCGTTTGCAGCGTTGCCGCACCCGGCGTGACCGCCACGGACGCCACGGACCGCACCACCGCCACTTGCGCGGTGCCCGTGGCTCCGTTCACCGTGGCGCTGATCGTCGCGCTGCCGTCGCCGACCGCTCGGGCGAGTCCGGTGGAGTCCACGGACACCACGCTCTCGTTGGATGACGACCAACTGAACGTAACAAAGGACA
>CAZVKD010000097.1:1682-10178 GCA_964627675.1 uncultured Gemmatimonadaceae bacterium | reverse complement strand
CCAGGTGGCCGGTGAGCGAGGCCTGGACCGCGATCTCCGCCGTCTCCAGGTCGCGAATCTCGCCCACCAGGATCTTGTCGGGGTCCTGCCGCAGGATGGCCCGCAGGCACTGGGCGAAGGTGTTGCCGATCGAGGAATCGATGGGCACCTGCACGATGCCGTCGATGTCGTATTCGATGGGGTCTTCGGTGGTGATCAGTTTTTCGGTCATCACGTTCATTTCGGACAGCGCCGAATAGAGCGTCGTGGTCTTGCCCGAACCCGTGGGACCGGTCACCAGCACCATGCCGTACGGGTTCAGGATGGCCCGCATCAGGTCCTGCTCGGCCTTGGGCTCGAACCCGAACTTGGCCAGATCGAGCGTGAGATTCCCCTTGTCGAGAATCCGCATCACGATCTTCTCCCCGAAGATCACCGGCAGCGTGGACACGCGGAAATCAATCACCCGCTTGCCCATCTTGAGCTTGATCCGTCCGTCCTGGGGCACGCGCCGCTCGGCAATGTTCAGCGCCGACATGATCTTCACGCGGCTGGTCAGCGCCGCCTTGAGCTTGATCGGCGGCTTCATGATTTCCTGGAGCGCTCCGTCAATGCGGTAGCGCACCCGAATCTCGTGCTCGAACGGCTCGATGTGGATGTCCGAGGCGCCGCGCTTGACGGCGTCCGTCAGAATCCCGTTGATCAGCTTCACCACCGGGGCGTCATCGGCCACTTGGACCGGCCCGGCGTCTTCCTCTTTTTCCTCGATGACCTCGAGTTCTTCTTCCTCCTCGATGTCCTTGAGCAGGGTTTGCAGCTGCGCGTCCGTCTGTTCATAGTGCCGCTCGATGGCCGTGCGCAGCGTGTACTCGCCCGCGATCACCGGGAAGATGTCGAACCGCGTGATGAACTTGAGATCGTCCACCACGCCCACGTTGGTGGGATCCGCCATCGCCACCGTGAGCGTACGGCCCTCGCGCTTGAGCGGCAGAACCGTGTGCTTCACCGCCACGTCCCCGGGGATCAGCTTCACGATTTTGGGATCCACTTCGAAGCGCGACAAATCCACCGCCGGCATGCGGAACTGGCGGGCCAGCATCTTGGTGATCTCGGTCTCCTGGACGAAGCCAAGCTTCACCAGCGTGTAGCCCAACCGCATCCCGGTGTTCCTCTGTTCCTGGAGCGCCGCTTGGAGTTGTTCCCGCGTGATCAGACCGTCACGCAGCAAAAGATCGCCAAGACGTTCAGCTGTGGCCGGAGCGGTCGTCGCCATGGCCCCTGGGGATGGAGTCTAACGCGAAGTCAGCAAAGCCCTTGAACGAATTGGGAAGGTACCGGCACCTGGTGGAGTGTCAAGGGACGCGAACGAGACTTCTGAGGCGTTCGATGGTCGCTGGCCCGATGCCGCGCACTCGTTGCAAGTCCTCGATTCTCGCGTAGCGGCCGTTTCGCGACCGGTCTGCCACAATGGCGGCCGCGCGAGTGGGCCCGATGCCGGGAAGCTGTCCCAGTTCGGCCTCGCTCGCCGTGTTGAGGCTCACACGAGCCGCAACGCCGACCTGGCCCACCTCCAGGACCGCGCGGGACACGCCCTGCCCGGAAAATCTCGCGTAGGGCTTGATCGCCGCCAGGAGCCCCGGACCCACCCCACTCACGCGATCCAGCGCCTCGAGCGAGCCGAACGGCCCGTGCGCCTCGCGATGGTCCACGATGCGTGCCGCGAGCGCGGGGCCGATGCGCGGCAGCCGCGCGATCTCGTCGGCGGGGGCGCGGTCCAGGTCCACGGTCTCGCCTCTCACCAGTGGGCGTGCGAGGCGCAGCGCCCGGGCGGCCACGGAGTCCCGCTCGGGACGTACCTCGGGCGCACGGTATGCCACAGCGCCGGGCGCGGCTCCGCCTCGCGCCAGCGGGCCGAACCGCACCGCCAGCCCCAAGGCGGCCAGCGCCAGGAGTACCGCGATGGCACGACGCTCGTCGCTCCCCACGCTCGTAGGAATGCGCGCGTGGGAGGCGAACCGCGTGACCAAATTGTTGCGAGCTGGACCGATTGTGTGCGAAACGCCGGGTGGAGGCCGCCCGGGCAAGGGACCGTCCCCCGGTCTATCGCACCAGGGCGATGGCCACCTCGCCCACGATCTGCAGGCTCCTGGCGCTGACCTTGTCCAGGGTGTCCTCCGGCGTATGCCAGTAGGGATAGTCCAAATCAATCACGTCAATCGCGCGGAAACCGGCCTCGAGCAGCGGCAGGTGATCGTCCGTGATCGCCTGCCCAACCATGGCGCGAAACACGCGTCCGTACCCCAACTCTGCGGCCTTCGACCAGACGCGCTCGACGACCTCCGGAGCGCGTTGCGCGGAATAGCCCTCCTGGAAGAACTGCGGGCTCTGATCGCCCACCATGTCGAACACCACGGCGAACAACGGTCGCGCGGGGCCCGCGTTCCTGGCGTAGTGGCGCGATCCCAACAGCACGTCTCGGCCAGCCCCGAAGTCGCCGTAGTCCTCGCCGTCCACAAATAGAAGATCCACGCCCACCACCGGCGGGCGACGCTTGAGCGCGTCCGCCACCCCGAGCAAGACGGCCACACCGGAGCCGCCATCGTTGGCTCCAGGCACGGGTCGCGCCCGATCGGCGGGCGAGCTCGCCTGGTCCGAGACCGGGCGCGTGTCCCAATGCGCCACGAACAGAACCCGCTCGCGGAGTTCCGGCCTGAACCGCCCGATAAAGTTCCGCAGGTGGAGCGTGTCGCCGCTGGTGGTCACATGCGTGAAGGCCTGCACTTCGACGGAGTCCGCGCGCGCACGCAGCTGGGCTTCGATCCAGTCGCCCGCCCGGCGGTGTCCCTCGGTGTTGGGGATGCGCGGTCCGAAGGCCAGCTGCTGGGCCACGTAGGCCAGGGCGGCCTCCCCGTCGAACTCCCCCCGACCGGACACCGCACCGGCGGCGCACGCCACCGCGGCGAGCGCGAGGCTGGCGGATGCCCTCACGGCAGCCGGCCGCTAATGAAGTTGACGTCCGCGAACACGGTGAACACGAGTTGCGAGAAGCGACTCGAGAGATGGCGCTGGTCGGTCAGAATGTAGCTGAAACTCGCGCCGCCAACGACTGCCGGCGAAAACCCCGTATCCAAACGAACGTCCACCTGGCGCCGCCGGCTGTCGGCCACCGGCGCGCACCCCGCCGTGCCGGTCCGCACCACGCAGACGCGAACGACTGATCCCGTGGCGCCCAGCGTGGCCCGCACCGGCCCCTGGAGCCTCACGAGGTCTTGCGGCAGGCGAAACGGGACGGCCGCGTTTCCGCCCCAGTCCTCGCGGGTGGAGCGGGTCTCACTCCCGGCGGCGAGCTGCGTCGTTTCCGACCTGTTGTACTGCCCGCCGGTCGTAGCCCCGCCGGTCCAGGTGAGCACCAGGGACGGCGCCCACGTCCGCACCCGCTGCTCGGTGGACAGGAGTCCGGCGGCCGTGCCCTGCTCCTGCCGGGTGGCGCTCTCCAGCGCACGGTACTGAACCCGGGCGTCCAAGGCTTGTAGCGGACCGAGGGGCCAGGCGGCGAACCGGTGGGTCCACGCGGCGGCCAGGGACGGCCACTCCCGATTGGTCTGCCGAATGAGGAACTGCGCGGCCCCCCGGCGGATCCACGTGGCGCCATCCGCGTCGCGGAACGTGAAGCGCACCCGCGCCCCCAACGGCAGGATCAGGCCGGAGGCCGCGCTCCACGTATCGGTCTCGCCAGCAGCGGAGGCGAGCGTGCCGAACTGCATGCGCAGCCCGTCGAACGCGGCGAGCCCGAGTTGATACGACAACCCGGGCATCGCGGGAACGCGGTCGAAGTTCGAGCGGCGCTCGCGGACATAGGCCAGGTCACTCGCCTGAATGGCCCGTGCCACGGCGCCAAGCACTCCGCCCCGAGCGTCGAGCCACAGGCGGCTCGGATCGAGGCGCAGTCCCAGCTCGCGACGCTGCGTGCCCGCGGCGGCGAGCGGCAGGCGCAAGGCGCCCACCGAGTCGGCTACCAGCGACGCATCCCGCACGTTGGGATCTCGGGTGACACCGAACGTGCTCGCCACGTTCAGTCGCGGGGCGAGCCATGGACCGACCGCTGGCGCGAACGATAGGCCCGTGCTCCAGGTGCGCTCGCGCTCGAATCCGGCGGCCGCCCCGAGGAACCGCCCGTGCGCGGCGCCGAGGAGGCGACCCGCCGCCGTCGTGTCGCCGTAGTCGCGGAGATCCCGGACAGTGGCATACTGCAGGCGCAACCCCAGCGACTGAACCGGTCGCCACTCCAGCCCCGCCTGGTTGCGCCACAACCGCGCCGGGCTGGCCAGCGCCGCCGTCGAGTCGCCGGCGCGGGCAATCGGCGCCCGGAAGGTGTACCGGCTCTCGTCTCGCCGAAGGAGGTGGCTGCGCGCGTACACATGCTCGGGGGTCCAGCGGACGCCCCCAAGCCGCCGCGCCGCCGGACGGTAGTCATAGTCCACTCGCACCTGGGAGTTCGTCGCGCTGGCACGGCTCAACTCGCCTCGCGTCTGGCCCCGCTCGCGCGAGACGGCAATGGAGAGGGGGTCAAGCAATACCCGCTCCACGCCGGTGGCGCCCGGTTCCGTGCGCCGAATTTCCAATCGGTACGAGGCGAGCCCGGCGGCCGGGCGCCGCAGCGCAACCAGCGCCGCCGTGGGAACGTCGGTCTGCCGCAGGTAGAAGGGATCGTTGGCCGCCTGGGAGAACTCGAGCCGCAAGGGCGCCGCGATTCGCAGTGACGCCGGCAACAAGGCGTCGAGCCGCACGGCGGTGGTGACACGAGCCGTGCGGTCGGTCACGTAGGACGGTTGCTCACCCAGCTGACGGAACCGATCGCCGCGCTGCGACAGGTGGACGGCGACATCGGCCACATCCCCCGCGGCGAGCCGCGCATCCACTGCCGCCGCCGCGCCCGCCTCCCGCACCGCGCCAACCAGGCGGATATCGTCCACCCAGACCTCCACCCGGTCCAGCGCTATGGTTTCGGCCGCGCGATACGCCCCGACGGCGATCTCGGAGACGCGGGCCAGGTTGGGCGGAGTGATGCCGGGGTCGCGGGCGTGGACCAGGTACGGCCCATCGCAGGCCACGTAGGCCGTGCTGTCGCCCCCGCAGGCCGCGGCTCCCGACGGCGGCCCGCCGGAGAGCCAGGCCGTTTCGATCGCGCCGCGGAGCGCGATCCATCGCGACAGGTCCACCACCACCTCCGGCTCCCACCGGCCCTCCGCCCGCCGGGCGCGATACAGGTAGAAGTTGTGCTCGTCGCTCCCGACCTTCACATGGAACTCCAGGTCTCCCTCGTCCCACCCCGCGCCTCTCCCCTGCGCCCATAGCCGGAGTTCCCGATACTTGAGAAAATTCCGGTCCGCCTCGGCCGTGAATCGCGTGAAGGCTTCCGCCCGCTCATCCAGCCGCAGGTCGCGCGCCAACAACCGGAGCGACCGTTCGTTGATCTGTTGCGTGGTGAATTGCAGCCCCACCCCCCGCCCGGCCGCCTGATCCACCACGCCCGGAGGAGACGTATAGCCAAGATCGCGATTGTCGGTGCCAATGACGGAAGCCACCACCTCTCCGTGGCTTTGCGCCAGGGCCCCGCCAATGCCGGTTAGCGGGGTCGCTGCCCGCTTGAGCCAGGGCGCACCCACCAGCCGCAGGCGGGCCACCGCCACGAAGAGTTCCTCGTCCACGGGGCGGTCCGGCGCCACCACGGTCAGGCGCAGCGCCCGCACGCGCCGGATGTCCGGCGCGCCGATCATGAGCGTGTCCTCGCGGAAGGGGATCCGGTGGAGTCGCCATACCAGGCGGCGCCCGGTGGGATCCACCCGAGTGCCACCTATGCGCGCCACGGAGCGATCGTCGCCCAGCGGCACAACGTAGCGAAACACGTCTTCCCCGGTCGTCCCGATCGTCTCATCCAGCCGGTTGTCGCCGTTTAGGTCCTCGGTGTCCAGGAGCCCGTTACCGCGAGTGCATCGCGCGCTCAGGGCTCCCAGTGGGTACACCGGCACCTCCACTGCCGGCCCCGCGCGGCACAACGGCAGGTCTCGGATGACGTCGCCGCTCGTGGCGTTCAGCACGCTGTCCAACCGATCCCCGGGCAGTCCGACATCGTGCACGGCTGCGTTGAACAAATTGAGGATGGTGTCGCGTTCCGTGTCGAGCCGACCGACGCCCGCCAACCGCATGCCTTCGAACACGGTGTCGCCCGCGGGGCGAAATGCCGTGGGGACCGGGACCACCGCGTCCTCGAACACGGTGCCGAAGTCGAAGACCAGGTGAAGGCCGCCCCGGGCCGCGGTGCGCGCCTCGTCTTCCAGCACCCAGAACTCGAGAAACTCCACCGTCGAGAGATCCAGGCCGACCCCCGCGCGGTCGAGCGGCTGCGAGATGGAGCGCCAGCGTGGCGCCGCCCGCACAGGGCGCAACCATCGGGGGGCGCCCGTCACCGGATCCGGCGCTCCGCCGACGGTGTCCGGCTTGAGCGTGAGCCAGAGCACACGCTCCACCTGCCGGGCGGTGCCGGTCAGCACCAGGGTCGAGTCAATGTCCCGCGGTTGGAACTCGACCACCTGGTTGGCCATCAGCACGCCGTTTTGCCAGACCAGCGCAGCGGCGTCAGCGGGATCGAAGGCGCCGCCGGCGCCTAGCACGGTGGCCGGCAGCCCCCGGCCGGAGGTCGGGCGCGAGCCCAGTTGAAACGCCTGCTCCGCCAGCGTGAGGGCCCGGCTCGCCGCTCCGCCTTCGAACTCCTCCAGGTATGCCACGCCCGTCTGGCTGGGGTTGGGACGGGAAACCGCCACCTCCGCATTCACCGTGATGCTCGAGGGGGCGTCGGTCGCGATCAGGGGCAAGCCGTTCAACGCGCGGGTAAGGCCCGCCGGTGTGAACGCGAACGACGCGCCGACGCCGCCAATGGCGTGCGACTGTGGTTCGAAGCCGAGTTGCGGCCGGGTGAATGCCGTCTGTTCGCGCTGCACCAACCCCACGGCGTGCACCTGGCCCACCGATCCCACGCGATAGGTCCCGGCGAGGCCTACGACGCTCTTGGGGGCGATGTCGAACAGCTGATGTTCCTCGAATTGCGCGTGCACCTGTGCGCCGCCGGCCCCGAAAAGCGCGGCCGGACTGAGAAACGTGACCTGTCCGATGTCGTAGAAGATCTCGTAGTCGCGCCCCCGCACGAGCTCACGATCACCGACGGTGAGGCGCTCGCTTCCCTCGCGGATCTGGATGGCTCCGAGGTTCAGCATGGAGGCTTCGGTCGCCGCCGCTGCTTCGTAGCGCACCCGCAGGCGATACCGCGGCGCGGGGCCTTGCGAGGTGAGCAGGTACGACGGCGTGCGGTAGAGCGAGTCATTGCGTTCGGCCGGGGCAAGGCGCGAGGAATCTGCGAATGGCGCCAGATGCGGAAACACCACGAACAGATCGCGCACCGGCGCGCCGCCATTGGGGTCCCGCTCCCGGGGGAACACCCGCGTGTAGGCGTCCACCGCGGTGGGGTCGCCGACCTCCGCCAGGCCGAGCTGGGCCAGATACGTGCCGCCCCCGGGCGGCCGCTCCGAGCGATTGAGCAAGATGGAGATCGTAATGGAGCTTCGCACGATGTCTCCCGCGCCCAAGCGGTACGCGTTGCGGATCTCCTGCGCCGCCGTCTCTGCCTCCGGTCCGCGGCGCGGCTCGTGGATCAGCAGCAGGGTGTCATTGCCGCGGTGCACGGCCGGGAACGTGCCCACGGTGTCGCCCGCGGCGGTCACGTACGACACCGCGAGGTAGTCCTCCACGCCCACGCGGGTCGCGAGCGCGAACCACAGTCCGGAGGGATCCGCGTAGTAGTCCTTCCCTTCCAGAAGAAGTTCCCAGGGCACCGGACCCACTCGCTGCGTGCCGCCCGGACGGATGGCCACGCCGCCGATGCCCTCCAGCGTGGGAGCGGCCCCAACGACCGCCCCCGGCGCCCGGAAGCGATACACCCGCAGGGCCGCCGGCCGAACCGATGCCGGGAGTTGGAGCTGATCCAGCGCCAACAAGTCAACGGCGGGATACCCCGGAAGCCGGCGAGGGTCCACGGCGAAGAAGAACCGGCCGGTTTCCACATCCACGTCACGCAGCTCGAATTCCACCGGTTGCGTGGCGCGCTCGCCCACCGTGAAAACGCGATGTCGGATGGAGGACCCGCGCTGCTGCGCCAGGATGGCGCGCACTTCGAGCGCACCCAGCCGCGCGAGGGCCTGCACGCCGAACGCGTTCGCCGGAATGGCCGACGTCACGAAACGGAATGCCGGCGTTGCCAGGCTCACGTTGCCGACTTCCACGCGCTGCACGGCCTCCCGTTCACCGCCCTCATACCACAACCGGATCTGGTTGGTCGCGCTGAACTCGCGCTCGCTGTCGAAATCCAGGTTCACGTGGATCCGCCGGCCGAGGACCCCGCCGGCCCGAAGGTCGAACTGCTCGTCCAGCGTCACCATCTGGAGCTTGCACATGTGCACGATCATC
>CAZVKD010000097.1:0-1672 GCA_964627675.1 uncultured Gemmatimonadaceae bacterium | reverse complement strand
CGGGGTGGGGAAGCCGCCGGTGCAACCGGCCGCGGGATTGCCCAGATCGGCGCTGGTGCAGCGCTCGTTCCGCAGCTGATCCATTTTGAGCTGAAAACGGGCGCGGAAGGCGGCGCCGAACGTCGCCTGCGGCTCCTGGAGCGGCCCGGGCCCCGGATCGAGCATCGCCGACAGGCGCCGCGCCACATCCGCGCGCCACCGCTCCGAGCGCGCCTGGGCCACGGCCCGGCCAGTCTGGGACGCCCAGTCCCTCGCCAGAGCGCCCGGCGGGGCCGACTGCCCGCCCGCCCAGCCGGGCACGGCACTCAAGATGGCCGCGGCCGCAAGCAGCGGCCGGGCGGACACTTTGCGCCCCTCGGCGGGGTATGTTTCACCCATGCGAATCCTGAGCCGCTACGTCATCCGGCAGCATCTGGCGCCGTTCATGTTCGCCTTGTCGGCCCTCACAGCGTTTCAGCTGCTCAACCAGATTGCGCGGCGTTTCGGAGACCTGGTGGGAAAGGGCCTGCCCTGGAGCGTGATCGTCGAGGTATTCGCCCTGTCCATCCCCTTCATCGTCACCACGACGGTGTCCATGGCCGTGTTGATCGCCGTCCTGTACACGGTGGGTCGCCTGGCGGCGGAGCATGAGCTCACCGCGATGCGGGCGAGCGGCGTGTCCACGGGTCAGCTCATGGTGCCCCTGCTGTCTGCGGGCCTGGTGGTCACCGTGCTCGCGTTCCTGTTCAGCGACCAGGTCCTGCCCCGAACCAATCACCGACTGCGCACGCTGCTGGCGGACATCAGTCGCGTGAAGCCCACCTTCGGGCTCAAGGAGCAGGTGATCAACGAAGTGCAACGCGGTCGGCTGTTCCTGCGAGCCGCGCGTATTGACCAATCCACGTTCGCGCTCCGCGAAGTGACGATCTATGACCTGGCCGATCAGCAGCGCAAGCGCATCGTGCGCGCGGACAGCGGCTACATGGCGCTCACGCCCGATCAGGAAGACTTGCACCTCACCCTGTTCGACGGCACCGTGCAGGAGATCGACCGCACGGACCACAAAGTATTCCAACATATCGAATTCCGCCGCAACCGGATCCGGGTGGAGGATGTCGGCAACGTGCTGAGTCGCACGGAGCGCGACGACTACAAGGGCGACCGGGAGATGGGCGTGTGCGAGATGGAGAACGTGGTACGCAACGCCGAGCGGGAGCGGGAGCTGAACGCCCGACAGCTGTTCACCGTACGGATGAACGGGCTGCGCGGACTGGTCGGGCTCCCGGCGATCCGCGCCGACACCACGATGCCACCGAGATCACTGAGCCTGTACTGCCGCTCCCTGGCGCGGGTTGCCGGGTTCCTGCTGCCGGCCGAGCTCCGGGCGCAGGACGCGCCGCGGTCTCGGCCGGCCCAGGCCACGCAGAGCGAGCTGTTGTCACGGTTCAACGAGCCGGGCCGGCGCGCGTTCACCACGGGGCGGGTGGAGACGCCTCGCCTGGCGGACCTCCGCGGGTTCCAGGATCGCGTGCGCAGCGCCGCGATTCGGTCGGCGAACTATCGCGTGGAGCTGCACAAGAAATACGCGATCGCCGCCGCCTGCCTGGTGTTTGTGCTGGTGGGCGTCCCGATGGCGGTGTTGTTTCCTCGCGGAGGCGTGGGGTACGTAGTGGCAATGAGCCTGGCCGTGTTC
>CAZVKD010000096.1:0-10191 GCA_964627675.1 uncultured Gemmatimonadaceae bacterium | reverse complement strand
CCATCGGATCGTGGACGGGGCCGACGCCGATCGCTTCATGGCGACCGTCAAGCGCGGACTCGAAGGGTTCCCGGCTGAGGGAGTGTGATCGTGGCGCGCCGCACCATCGACGTCCATGGCGAGCGCTGGCAGGTGTACCCATCCGGTCGCGTAACGACTTACGACCGGGACGAATTCGGGTTGGTGTTCGAGAAGGGTACCGGGCCGGATCGCGTGCGACGGGTTACCCGCTTCTCGCCCCTCGGCGCCCGGCGTTGGGATGCGGCGCTCGCCGAGTTGTCCGACGCCAACCTGCTCGAGCTGTTCAAGCAGTCTCAACCGGCGTGGACCAGCCCGGAGGTGGGTTACGCCAGGCGCACGGGGTGAGGCGTGGGTCGGGTTGACCTGCACGTTCATTCCACGGCGTCCGACGGCGAATCCAGTCCCACCGAGCTGGTCCGATGCGCCCAGGCTTCGCGCCTGAGCGCGGTTGCCCTCACCGATCACGACACGCTCGCGGGGATCGCCGAGGCCGCACAAGCGGCGGGACAGGCGCTGCGGCTTGTCCCCGGGTGCGAGTTCTCGGTGGCCGCGCGGTGGGGTGAGATGCACTTGTTGGCGTACTTTCTGCCGGCGGACGAGCCGCGGCTCGAGCGATTTCTCGAGATGCAGCGCGCCCGGCGGTTGGCTCGAGGTGAGGAAATCGTGCGGCGCCTGGGCGAGCTGGGGATGGCGCTGGCGTTCGACGAGGTGGTGGCGGGCGCCCGCGGCGCCGCGGTGGGCCGGCCGCACATCGCGCGCGCCCTGGTGATGCGCGGGTTGGTGCGCGACGTGAGTGCCGCCTTTGAGCAGTACCTGGGTGCCGGGCGTCCCGCCTTCGTGCCGAAGATCCTGCCGCCGACTGCCGAGGTGGCCGCCCTGGTGCGCTCGGTCGGGGGCGTGACGGCGGCCGCGCACCTGAAGGAGCGGGGCACTCGGGCCACGCTCCGCGCGCTACGGGACGAGGGGGTGGACGCGGTGGAGGTACTGCACCCGGCCCACGACGAGTCCGCCAGGCGGCGCATCAGGCGGGCCGCGAGCGATGTCGGGTTGCTTCCCACCGGCGGGTCGGATTGGCACGGCGACGCGAGCGCGGGAGGCGATCGCGCGTCGCTCGGCGCCATGAACGTCCCGGCCGAATGGCTCGCGGGCATCGAAGCGCTCCACGCGCGACGGGCGGGCGGCCGGGTGGCGGCGTGATGTCTCTGGATCTCACGGGCAAGGTGGCACTGGTCACCGGGGGCGCCCGCCGAGTGGGGCGGGCCATCAGCGACGCCCTGGCGGACGACGGCGCGACGGTGGCGATTCACCACCACGCCTCCCCCGGCGCGGCGCAGGAGCTGATGGCCACCATCAAGGCCCGGGGCAGGCCGGAGCCCTGCGTGTTTCAGGCCGACCTGCGCGACGGGAGCCAGGCCGACCAGTTGCCCCGGCGGGTTGCCGCGCAGCTGGGACGACTGGACATCGTGGTGAACTCCGCGGCCGGCTTGGCGCGCCAGCCGTTCGGCTCGGTGACGGCCGAGATGTGGGATGCGGTGATGGATCTGAACCTGCGGGCCTATTTCCTGGTGGCGCAAGGCGCCGCGTCTGCCCTCCGGGCGACCGGCGGACGCATCGTGAACATCTCCGACGTCGCGGCCTTCGACGCCTGGCCGTCGTTCCTGCCGCATTGCGTCTCCAAGGCCGGCGTCGAGATGATCACTCGTGGCCTGGCTCGCGTGCTCGCGCCCGACGTCACGGTGAACGGCATCGCGCCCGGCCCCGTGTTGCTGCCGGACGATACCGAGCCTGCGGAGCGGGAGCGCCTCCTCCAGACGATTCCCCTGAAGCGCCTGGGGTCACCGGCGGACGTGGTTCGGGCGCTGCGATATCTCCTGGCGGCGGATTTCGTGACCGGTACCACGCTCGTCGTGGACGGCGGACAACTGGTGCGGGGACGCGGCCGTGCCTAGCGCCGGCGAGGAACTCCTGAGCGCGGCAGGGCGTTGTGGGCGGCGGGGTGATGTGACATGAAGGTCGAGGACCCAGTGACCGATTACGACGTGATCATCGTTGGCGGGGGACCGGCGGGCCTGTGCGCCGCGATGTACAGCGGTCGCGGCATGCTGCGCACGCTGTTGATCGAGCGCGGCCTGCCCGGTGGCGAGCTGCTCAACACCGAGCTGATCGAGGACTATCCCGGTTTCGAGAGTATCCTGGGCCGGGATCTGGCGGAGCGGATGGCCAATCACGCCCGCAAGTTCGGCGCGGAGTTCATTACCGATACCGTGGAGGCAATTCGGCGCGAACCGGACGGCGGGTTCATCGTGACCACGGAGCTGGGCCGGACCTACCGCGCCCCGGCCGTGATCGTGACCGCCGGCGGCACCCCGACGAAGCTGGGCGTTCCCGGGGAAAAGGAGTACGCCGGCCGGGGGGTGTCGTACTGCGCCGTGTGCGACGGGGCGTTCTTCAAGGGCGAAGTGCTGGCGGTCATCGGCGGGGGCGACGCGGCCGTGGAAGAGGCGGACTACCTCACGCGCTATGCCTCGAAGGTCTACATCGTGCATCGCCGCGACAAACTGCGAGCGTCGCCGATCATCCAGCAGCGCGCGCTGGCCAATCCCAAGATCGAGGTGATCTGGAACAAGGTCGTCCAGGAGATCGAGGGCGATGACGGCGGCACGCGCCGGATCAGGCTGAAGGACACCCGGTCCGGTGAGGCGTCCACGCTCGACGTCGGCGGCGTGTTCATCTTCATCGGGTTCACGCCGAACACCGGGATCATCAAGGAACACGTGGACCACGACGTCCAGGGCTATCTGATCACCGACACGCACATGATGACCTCGGTCCCGGGCCTGTTCGCGGCCGGTGACGTCCGGGTGCAACTCACCCGTCAGATCACCACGGCGGTGGGCGACGCCACCACGGCCGCGATCGCGGTGGAGAAGTACCTGGCGGAGCGACGGGAGCACACCCGCGTTGGAGCAGCCTAAGGTCATTGGTCTCACGACCGGGCAGTTCGCCCAGAACGGCTACCTCGTGGTGGACCCCGCGAGCCGTCAGGCGGTGGTCGTGGATCCCGGCGAAGACGCGGACCTGTTCCTCCGGCGCGCGCGCACCGAAGGGGCGGAAATCGGCGGCATTTGGCTCACCCACGCCCACGTGGATCACGTCCTGGGTGTGGGGCGCGTGGCCCGGGCCACGGGCGCCAAGGTCCATTTGCATCCCGCGGATCGCGCGCTCTATGACCGCGCGGCGGACCAGGGGAGGTTCTTCGGCCTCGAGGCGGACACCCCGCCGCCGCCCGACGTGAACCTGGCCGACGGCGATCGCCTGCGCTGCGGCGGGATCGAGTTCGAGGTGCGCCACGTCCCGGGGCACAGCCCCGGGCACGTGGTGTTCGTCGGTCCGGGACTGGCACTGGTGGGCGACCTCGTGTTCGCCGGTTCGGTGGGGCGGACGGACCTTCCCGGTGGCAATGGTCGGACGCTCATCGAGAGCATCCACACCCGGCTGCTGACGCTCCCCGATGACACGGTGCTCTACCCGGGGCACGGGCCGGAAACCACGGTGGGTCGAGAGCGCGCCACGAACCCGTTCCTGACGGGGCAGGTGCGGCTTGTCTAGCCGGTCCCGGCGAGATCCCGGCAGCCGCCCGCCGGCGAAGCCGGGCCCACCCCGGCCCGAACCGCGGCAGCCGGCATCCCGCGCCCCCGGCCTGCGGTCCCAGGCGCTCTGTCTGCGCTGTGGCTTCCCCGTCGAGCCGGCTCCCTCCGGTTGCAAGCACCCGTGCCCGAACTGCGGGTTCGTCTATCCGCTGGGAGACTGTTCGGACTAACTTCCCCTGCGATACGATACTCGATGCCGGCCGGGCCGGCGGGCGGTCCCTCCGCGGCTTCAGCGCCATGAGGAGTGCATGAATCAGCCGAGCAATACACGCATTGAGCGGGATCCGTTGGGCGAGTTTCCGGTTCCGGCCACGGCCCTGTGGGGTATCCAAACCGAGCGCGCGCGCCTGAATTTCCCCATCTCCGGTCTCCGGCCAATGCCGGCGCTGGTTGACGCGATCGTGTGGATCAAGAAGGCAGCGGCCCTCACCCACCGGCAGACCGGGCGGCTCGAACCCCGGCTGGCGGATGCGATCGTTACCGCCGCCGACGAAGTCCTGGCTGGACGGCATCGAGACCAGTTTGTGGTGGATCCGTATCAGGCCGGTGCCGGTACCAGCCACAACATGAACGCCAACGAGGTGCTGGCCAATCGCGCCAACGAGTTGTTGGGTGGCAAGCGCGGGGAGTACCAGCCGGTCCATCCCAACGACCATGTGAACATGGCGCAGAGCACCAATGACACGATCCCCACGGCCATTCGGTTGGGATCGCTCGCCGCGCTCCCCGCCCTGGAGGCTGCCATGGCCCGGCTGGCTGGCGCGTTCGCTGCGAAGGGAGAAGCCTTTGACGGCATTGTGAAGTCCGGCCGGACCCACCTGCAGGACGCCACCCCAATCCGCTTGGGCCAGGAGTTCTCGGCCTATGGGCGAACCGTCGAGCGATCGCGGATGCGCCTCCGCGCCGCGGCGGAACCCTTGCGCGAGCTCGGCATTGGCGGGACCGCGGTAGGCACGGGGCTCAACGCCGAGCCCGAGTATCCGGGACTCATGGTGACGCACCTGCGGGCGATTACCGGTCTCGACCTGCGGGTCGGTGACGATCGGGTGCAGCTGATGCAATCCATGGGCGACGCGGCGGCGTTCAGCGCGGCGCTCCGTACCTACGCGCTCGACCTGAGCAAGATCGCGAGCGACCTCCGGCTCTTGGCCTCGGGGCCGCGCACCGGACTGAACGAGATCCTGCTGCCGCCGGTGCAGCCCGGCTCGAGCATCATGCCGGGGAAAGTGAACCCCAGCATCGCCGAGATGGTGAACATGGTGTGTTACCAGGTGCTGGGGAACGACCTCACGGTGGCGGGAGCGGCCGAGGCGGGTCAACTCGAACTGAACGTGATGATGCCGGTGATCGCCCATAATATGCTGTTTTCCATGGAGATCCTCGGGAACGCGAGCCGGGTGCTGGCCGAGCGCTGCGTGGAAGGGATCGAGGCGAATGCGGAGCAATGCAAGTACTGGCTCGAGCGGAGTCCGGCGCTGGTGACGGCGCTGGCACCGAAGATCGGATACGCCGAGGCCGCCAAGCTCGCCAAGGAAGCCGTGGCGCGAAACCTCAGCGTTCGCCAGCTGATCGAGGAGAAAGGGGTGTTGAAGGGCCGGGAGCTGGAAGCAGTGCTGGATCTGCGCGCCATGACCGAGATCGGCGTTCCGGGCGAGCGGCACGGCTGAGCAGGGAGGCCGCCATCGCCGGACTCTCTCACCGGGAACTGGTTCGCTACGCCCGACACCTGGCGTTGCCCCAGGTCGGCCAGGCCGGGCAGCAGCGCCTGCGAGACGCTCGAGTCCTCATCGTGGGCGCGGGCGGGTTGGGTTCCCCAGCGGCGCTATATCTGGCCGCCGCCGGGGTTGGCACCCTTGGCCTGCTGGACTTCGATCTCGTGGACGAGACCAACCTGCAGCGCCAGGTGCTTCACGGCACGGGCGCCCTGGGTCGGCCCAAAGTGGAGTCCGCCCGGGACCGCCTGTCGGACCTGAACCCGCACGTCCATCTCGTCACTATCCCCGAGCGGCTGACCAGCGCCAACGCCATGGCCGTGATCGAGGGGTTCGACCTGGTCCTGGATGGGAGCGACAACTTTCCCACACGCTACCTGGTCAACGACGCCTGCGTCCTAAGTAAGAGGCCCTACGTGTACGGCGCCATTTTCCGCTTCGACGGCCAGGTCTCCGTATTCGCCGCCCCCGGGGGGCCATGCTACCGCTGCCTGTACCCGGAGCCGCCACCACCCGAGCTTGTGCCATCCTGCGCCGAAGGAGGCGTGCTCGGCGCCCTCCCGGGCGTGATCGGGAGCGTCCAGGCGCTCGAGGCCATGAAGCTCGTGTTGGGCAAAGGAGATCCCCTGGTCGGGAGGCTGCTGCTGTTCGACGGACTGGCCCTGCGGTTCCGAGAAATCTCGATTCAACGAGACCCGGACTGTCCGGTGTGCGGGGACCGGCCCACGATACGCGAATTGATTGACTACGAGGAGTTCTGCGGCGTCCGGGCGGCAAGCGCGGTGGCCGAGGACGACATCACGGCCACCGCTCTGGCGTCTGAGCTTACCGGCAACCAGCCGCCGCTCCTGCTCGACGTGCGGGAGCCGTTCGAGTGGGAGATCTGTCATCTGCCGGGCGCCCGGCTCATTCCTATCGGTCAGCTGCCGGCACGCCTGGCGGACGTCAACGGACGGGACCATGTGGTGGTGTACTGCCACACCGGAGCGCGCTCGCGGCGCGCCATGGAACTGCTGCGCGCAGCGGGATTTCCACACGTGCGCAATCTGCGGGGCGGAATTGATGCCTGGTCTCGGGAGGTGGACCCGCACATGGCGCGGTATTGAGACCAGCCACCGGCCACGGGCTGCCCCGGCCTGCGGAATGCCGAAGGGGGGATTCGAACCCCCACGGGCTGTCGCCCACTGCGCCCTGAACGCAGCGCGTCTACCAGTTCCACCACTTCGGCGATTGTACGCCCGGCCGCAGGCGCAGGCGAATAGTCGCACCGCCACCGAACCCCGTCAACCCTGTTTCTTGACCTCGTGGAAACGGTTTCCTATCTTGGACTTACATCGTGTCGCGCCAATCGTCGTCTGAACGCAACACCACGCACGTCCTCGCCCGCAACCCCAAGGCCCGGCATGACTATCACATTCTGGAGACTTGGGAATGCGGCGTGGTGCTGACGGGTTCGGAAATCAAGTCCATCCGGGCCGGGAAAGTGAGCCTCAAGGAGGCCTATGCGCTCATCCGGAATGCCGAAGTGTGGCTCGAAGGGATGCACGTCGCCCCCTATGAGTCCGGGGGCTATGCCAACCACGCGCCCGTGCGGCCGCGGAAGCTGCTGCTCCACCGCCGCGAAATCCGGCGGATGATCGGCTCGGTGGAGCAGAAAGGGCTCACGCTCGTGCCCCTCGACATCCACGTGGTGCGCGGGCGGGCCAAACTGACGCTTGCACTTGGTCGCGGGAAGAAGCTGCACGACCGGCGCGACGAACTCCGGCGCAAGGCCGCCGAGCGGGAGCTGGCCCGCGCCCTGAGCCGACGTCAATGACGAGTCGAGCGTGGCAGGGAATCCTGCTGGCCGCGGCGGCGGCGAGCATTGATGCCGGGAGCGGGGCGCCCGGGGTAGTGACGGTTTCCACCTCGCGCGGGGAGGTGGCGGTGGCCGTGCGCAACGACCGCGGGCACCCCGCGCTTTCGGCGCCCCAGCTCAGGACGGCGCTGCCCATCACCATCGTCCTGGATGGCGATTGGGCCAGCGTGGCGCTCGGCGGGCAGCCGTTTCGGTTCCTGCTGGACGCCCCGTTGTTCGAACATGGCGGGCGCCTGGTGCCGCTGGCGGGGGGCGCCTACCTCCATGACGATACGCTCTTCGTGCCGCTGCAGTGGCTCGCCGAGTACGTCCCTCGAGTGTTTCGGGAGGCGTACCGGTACGATTTCCTTGCCGCTCGCTTCGAGGAAACGGTGCTGGCCCCCACGGTGCGCACTCCTCCGGTGGCGCGGTCAGCCCGCGCCGCGCCTCCGGAACCGCCGGCGGTCACGAGCGGCGCGGGCGGTGCGGCTCGCGGCCGCCCGATCGTCCCGGGAAGTCCTCTTCGGATGAGCCATACGGTGGTTGTGGACCCCGGACACGGAGGCGTGGATCCGGGCAACCCAGGCCTCTATTTCCCCCGCGGCTTGCGGGAGAAAGACGTCACGCTCCAGGTCGCTCGGCTCCTGCGAGCGGAGCTGACGGCTCGGGGTGTCAGCGTCGAGCTGACCCGCGACCGTGACACGCTGATCGCGTTCAAGGACCGGGCGAAACGCTGCGACGGCCCCTGCGACGTGTTCGTCAGCATCCACGTCAACTCCCTCGCGCGCCGGGCGGGGTATACGGAGATTCGCGGTTTCGAGACGTACTTCCTCAGCGAGGCGCGGACCGCCGACGCTCAGCGGGTGGCGGACATGGAGAACGAGGCCTTGCGCTACGAGACCGGGCGCGATGCCGGGCTTGACGACCAGTTCGCGTTCATCCTGAAGGATCTGCAGACCAACGAGTACCTGCGGGAGTCGGCGGCCCTGGCTGACGCCGTGCAGCGCCATGGCGGCCGGCAGCACCCGGGCGGCGATCGCGGTGTCTCTCAGGCGCGCTTCGCGGTTCTGGGCTACGCGCGCCGGCCGGCGATTCTGGTGGAGGTCGGCTACAGCACCAATCGCGGCGACGCGCAGTTCCTGACGTCGCCGGAAGGTCAGCGTCGGCTCGCTCGCGCCATCGCCGACGGGATCGTCGAGTACCTGGTTCAGTACGAGCGCAAGCTCGCCGACGGCTCGCCCTGACGCGGGCGTCGGTTTCCCCCCACGGGCCCGTCACGCCCATCGAGGTGTTCGGCACGACCTTTCAGAACCCTATCCTGCTCGCGGCCGGCACCGCGGGGTTCGGGCGGGAGGTTGCCGGTGTCATTGATCTGGACCGGCTGGGCGGGATCATTACCAAGGCCGTGAGCCCGGAACCTCGGCCGGGGCATGCCCCGCCGCGGGTGGCGGAGTTTCCGGGCGGCATGCTCAACGCGATCGGGCTTGCGAACCCCGGGGTCGAACACGTCGCGAGCACCGACCTCCCTTGGCTGGCAGAGCACCTGCGGCGGGCACGGGTGATCGTCAACGTGGTGGGGGACGTCATCGGCGATTACGTAACCGTGGTGCGGCGACTGACCCACCAGCCGATGGTGACCGCTTTCGAACTCAACGTCTCTTGTCCCAACGCGGCGCGAGGCGGCGAGGAATTCGGCGCGGACGACGGGGTCCTCGCGGAACTCGTGAGCGCCTGCCGCTCCGCCACGACCAAGCCGCTGATCGCCAAACTCGCCCCCACCCTTCCCGATGTGGCGCGGACTGCCGACGTGGCCGCCCGCGCCGGCGCGGCCGGCGTCTCCGTCGTGAACACGATACCAGGTACCCTGTTCGCGGGCCGTGACCGCCGCGGCGAACGCGGGAGCAGTCGGCTGGGATACGGACAGGGGGGGGTGAGCGGGCCAGCCTTGCTGGCTGTCGGGGTGCTGGCCGTGCGCCGCGTGGTCCAGCGGCTGGGATGCCCCGTGATTGGCATCGGCGGGGTACGGCGACCGGAGGACGTGGAGCAGTACCTCGAGGCCGGAGCGGTGCTGGTCGGCATCGGTACCGCGGCGCTCGCCGACCCGCGCATCCCGGAACGGCTCGCGGCGGCCTGGGCCAGCCATGGCTGAGGTCGTGGTTGCATTCGACGTTCCTACGGCCGGTGAAACCCGGAAACTCGCGGAGCGCTTACCCGAGCTTCGCTGGGCCAAGATCGGGGCGATGGCGCTGTTGGACGGGGGACCGGACCTGGTTCGGTGGTTCAAGGAGCGCGGGGTTCGCGTTTTCCTCGACCTGAAGTGGCACGACATCCCCAACACCGTGGCCGAGGGCGTTCGCGCGGCCGACCGGCTCGGGGTGGACCTCGTGACCGTCCACGCGCTTGGCGGGGAGTCCATGCTTCGGGCGGCGGTCGCTGCCCGGCGCTCGGTAAAGATCGTGGCCGTCACGGTGCTTACGTCTCACACTCCGGAGGAGTATTCCTCGGCCGTGGGGCGCCGGGTAACGCACCTCCCGGCCGAGGTCAGGCGGCTGGCGGCGGCCGCCGCCCACAGCGGCGTGGACGGTGTGGTTACCTCCCCCCTGGAAATCGAGGTGGTGCGCGGGACGCTTCCGGCGAGGTCGTGGATCGTGGTGCCGGGCATTCGGCCAGCCGGCAGCCCGGCGGGCGACCAGCGCCGGACGGCGACGCCGGAGTGGGCCGCATCGCAGGGGGCGACGCATCTGGTGGTGGGGCGGCCGATCTTGGAGGCCGAAGACCCTGGGGCGGTGTATCACAGCATGTGCGAGGCTTCCAAGTGAAGCTGTGGCGATGGCGCCTGGCGGGCGCGGCGCTGGCGCTCCTGACGGGGGGTGCTGCGTCCGGTCGGACGCAGGAGGGACTCGAGCAGGCCGCCCAACGCGCGCGCGCGGCGTGGCTGCTCCATGATGTTGGGGGTCTGTTCGCCGCCAGC
>CAZVKD010000095.1:0-10196 GCA_964627675.1 uncultured Gemmatimonadaceae bacterium | reverse complement strand
CCGCTCGAGTTGTCCCGAGAGCTGCTCCCCCGCCTGCATCACGTCCGCGTGACTCAACGGGGCCGCTGAAAGACCGGCGGCGAGATTGGTGATACTGGAGATGCCGAGCACCCGCATCCCTCGGGCCCGGGCCGCGACGGTTTCGGGCACTGTGGACATCCCCACCGCGTCGGCCCCCAGCCGGGCGAGCATGCGGATCTCGGCCGGCGTTTCGTAGCTCGGCCCGAGCAGGCCGGCGTACACCCCTTCCTCCAGCGGGATCCCCTCGCGCAGCGCCACGGTGCGCGCGAGGTCGCGGAGGTCGCGATCGTACGGCTCCGACATGTCCGGAAACCGATCTTCCCCTTCGACCACGGCGCCGATGAGCGGGTTGCGCCACATCAGGTTGATGTGATCGGCGAGGAGCATCAACGTGGGGATACGAAACGTGGCGCGGAGTCCGCCAGCGGCGTTCGTCAGGATCAGCCTCTGGATCCCCAGCGCGGCGAACACGCGGATCGGGAGCGCCGCTGTTTCGGCCCCGTGACCCTCGTAGAGATGGAATCGTCCGCTCTGCACCAGCACCGGCACGCCTTCGATGCGGCCCCCCACCAGCAGCCCGGCGTGTCCGGCCACCGAGACCCCAGGGAAGCCGGGGATGTCTCGATAGGGGACCCGCACGGGGGCCGCGACCGAATCCGCCAGGCGGCCCAGGCCGGATCCGAGCACGACGGCAACCCTCGGCTCGAGCGAGTGCAGCCGCTCGCGCACGGCGGCGGCGGCCGCCGCGACCGATCCGGGACCCGGCGCCCGAGTCCCGGCCCGGGGAGACCCGGGCGCGCGCGGCGTCCCCGATCGCCTCGCCCCCCCTCCACCCGACCCGCCGCGACCGGCTCCGCTCCGTTGCTTCACATCAGCATCCCGGCGAGACTCGCGCTCATGAACGCCGCGAGGTTCCCGCCGATCATCGCGCGGAGGCCCAGGCGGGAGAGTTCGCTGCGGCGCTCCGGCGCAAGCCCGCCGATGCCCCCGATCTGAATGGCGATCGAAGAGAAGTTGGCAAAGCCAAGCAACGCGTACGTGGCGATCACGGCGCCGCGGGGAGACAATTCAGCTCCGGAGCCGAGGACGCCGGCGAGCTGCAAGTACGCCACGAACTCGTTGACCACCGTCTTCACGCCGATCAACGACCCCACCGTGTCCGCGTCCGCCCACGGCACCCCCATGAGCCAGGCCAGTGGCGCGAGCACCCAGCCAAAGATGACCTGGAGCGACAGGCCTTCCTGACCGAGCAGTCCGCCCACGGCGCCCACGCCGGCATTGAGCAGCGCGATCAAGGCAATGAACGCCAGCAGCATCCCGCCCACCGTGAGCGCGAGTTGCAGCCCCTGCGCCGCCCCCGAGGCCGCCGCGTCTATCACGTTGGCCTCGCGCCGCTCGATCTCGAGCTTGAGCTTGCCCCGCGTCACCGGCTCGCCCGTCTCCGGCACGAGCAGCTTGGAGACCACCAGCCCGGCCGGCGCGTTCATCACGCTCGCGGTGAGCAGGTGCCCCGCGATGTCCGGGAAGTAGGGCGTGAGCATGCCGACGTACGCCGCCATCACGCCGCCCGCGATGGTGGCGAACCCGCCCACCATCACGGTGTTCAGCTCGGAGTAGGTCATCTGACCCACGAACGGCTTGATCAGGAGCGGCGCCTCGGTCTGTCCCACGAAGATGTTTCCCGCGGCCGACAGCGTCTCGGCGCCGGACGTGCGGAGCGTGCGCTGCATCCCCCAGGCGAGGCCGCGCACGATCCACTGCATGATGCCGAGGTAGTACAGCACCGACATGAGCGACGAGAAGAAGATGATGGTGGGGAGCACGCTGAAGGCGAAGTACGCGCCCGTGGCCGCCCACATCTGCGGCTCGCCGAGCGGCGCCATGTTGTCGGGCCCGCCCGTGGGCGCGCCCACGGGCACGTTGTTCTTCACCAGATTGCCGAAGATGAACCGAGCGCCCTGTTCGGTATACCCCAACAGCCCCGTGAACACCGTGTTGGCGCCCTGAAACAGCGCGCGGCCGACGCCGGTCTTGAGCACGAGCAGTCCCACCACGGCCTGGAGCACCACCCCCATGCTCACCATGCGCCAGTTCACGCGGCGGCGATCCGCCGACAGCAGCCAGGCCAGGGCGAGCATCGTCGCCACGCCCACGACTCCCATGAGGCGCGCGCCGAGCGGGGCGTCGAGCCCCTCGCGCGCCGCGGCCAGCCGCTCCGCGGCGGACTGTACCATCCACATCCCTTCAATCATGCCGCCTCCGCGAGTTCAGCTGACACGCGCGCCAGCAGCGACGTCTTGTCCGCCTCGGGCAGGAACGCCGCCCGGAACGCGTTCAGGGCCACGCGCTTCAAGGCATCCGAGCCCAGCCCGAGCTTCCGGTGCGCCACCCAGTACTCGTCGGTGAGCGTGGTCCCGTCCATCAGGCGGCTGTCCGTGTTCAGCGTGACGTGGCAGCCGCGCCGGATGTACTCGCCCGCCGGATGCCTGGCGAGGCTGGTCACCGTGTGTGTGTGCAGGTTGGACGTGAGGCACACTTCGAGCGGGATCCCGTGCTGGCATACGTACTCCGCCAGGGCCGGGTCCTGGTGCAACCGCGTGCCGTGCCCGATGCGCTGCGCGCCGCAAATCTCCAGCGCCTGCCGGATGGACTCCGGCCCGTCCCCCTCGCCCGCGTGGCAGGTGCACGCGAGTCCATGCCCGCGCGCGTGCTCGAAGGCCTTGGCGTGATCCCGCGCCGGGTGCCCTCGCTCCGAACCGGCGAGATCGAACGCCACCACGCCGTCGCGCCGATACTCCACCGCGGCCCGCGCGAGATCGAGCGAGACCGCCGGCGGCAGCGTCCTGAGCCCGCAGACGATGAGCCGTGCGATCGTCCCGGTCTCCGCCTCGGCGCGTTTGAGGCCGGCGAGCGGCGCTTCAATGGCCTGCGCGTAGGTCAGGGCCGGCGAGTGCAGCGCCGGGCAGTAGCGCACTTCCACGTACCGCACGTTCTCCGCCGCCGAGTCCACCACGAACTCGTACGCGATCCGCTCCAGCGCGGCGGCGGTCTGCATCACCGAGACAGTCACGACGTACCTCTCCAGGTACTCCTCCAGGCTCCGGGCGTGGCGCACGAACATCGCTTTCGCCAGGGCCCCGGGCTCGTCGGCGGGAAGCTTCACGCGCTGCTCGCGGGCCAACTCGATCATGGTGGCGGGACGGAGACAACCATCGAGGTGGACGTGGAGTTCCGCTTTGGGGAGACGGTGGCAGAAGTCGCGGGTCAGCGAGCGGTCAGGGGGCATGAGCGTCATGCCGTCATGCCCCTTCGTGACGACAGCACCACGCGAATGATGCTCCCGGCCACCACCGGCTGGGCCAGCGCGATGGGCCGGCCGACGCCATCGGTCGCGTAAGCCCGGCCCTCCTTGAGCGCCGCGGCGAGTTCGGGATCCAGTGCGGCGACGGCGGCCGTGAGGTCGGTTCCCGGCGTCACGTCCACGGGCCGCTGGTTGACGAACACCCGGATGGGCGGCGTCATCGCCTGGGCTCGAACGCCTGACGCGCGCGAGCCGCGGCCTCCGGCGGGATGATCCGCCAGCTGTCGGTAAAGTAGTCCGTGGTGCGCAGGACCCGGGCGCGACGGATCCAGTCCACCACCACGTCCCGGATGCTGGCGTCCGAGTCCGAGACCACCGGAAGCCCGCTGAGCATGTCGTAGCCCCCACCCCCGCCCTGGCGGTAGTGGTTGAGCGCGAGCGTGAACGTATCCGTGGCCTGCACCAGGCGGCCCTGGTAGGTGAGCTGGACGATACGTGATCCCACGGGGCGCGAAAGGTCAATCGCGTAACTCACGCCGGCCACGATGTCGAAGTTGTAGCCCGGGATGCTCGCGTCCACGATGCGACCGTCGCCGGGAAATTGGTGGTAGTACGCCGCGCTTTTCTCCAGGTACCGCGCGAGGGTCGCGCCGTCGATCCGCACCACTTTGAGCGTGTTTTCGTAGGGGTAGAGCGCGGCGACGTCCCGCAGCCGAACGGCGCCGGGAGCGAACGCGGCCTCCGTGTTGAACGCCGCCGTGGCCGAGAGCTGCGCCCCGGACACCCGTCGCTGCACCTCGTTCACGAAGTCAATGATGGGCGTGTCCTGCGCGCGGGCGAACCGAGCGCTCCAGTGCTCGTCCACCGTGCCCAACGCGGCCCCGGCCCACACGCGCACCCGCTCGTGCGCCTGATCCAGGCGCCGCACCAGACCAGGATGCGGCGGCACCTGGGCGAGGGGGATCTGCTCCCCGCGAATCCGGGTCACCCGCCAGGGACCCGGGCCTGCCCGCGGCGTGTTCTCCCGCACCAGCGATACGTGCGCCACCGCGAGGCTCTGCGCCCAGGGCTCCGGCTGAATGAAGTGCACCCCGTTGATCACGGAGTCCACGATGCGCCCATGGGAGTGCCCCACGACCACGAGTTGGGGCCGGTCCGGCTGCACCGCCAACCGCCAGGCCTCGTTTTCCTCCCCCACGCCGGTGGTGTCGTAACTCGAGGGGCCGCCGAGCCCCGAGTGCAGCACCGCGATCTTCAGCTCCGCCCCGCCCTCGGCCAGCCGCGCCATGCTCGGCGCCACTTCTGGCAGAATGGGACGCACCCGCACCCGACCCCGGGCATTTGCCCGGTCCCAGACCATCACGCCGGGCGTGGTGAACCCCGCCACGCCCACCCGCACGCCGCCCCGCTGGAACACGGCCACCCGCTGGAAGACCAGCGTGTCGCGCGGCAGCCCGTACACGTTGCCTGAGATGACCGCATACGTGGCGCCGGCCATGACTCGCGTGAGCAGGTCCACGCCGAAGTTGAATTCGTGGTTCCCCACGACACCGGCGTCGTAGCCCAGGGCGTTCAGGGCGTCCACCACGGGATGGGGGGCCATGGGCTCGACCGTGGCAAAGAAGGTGGCGAACGGGTTGCCCTGAATCAGGTCCCCGGCGTCCACCAGGACCACACGATCCGGATACAGCCGGCGAAGGGAATCGAGCGCCGTCGCGGCCCGTGTCAGTCCCCAGGGCGCCTCACGGTCCGTCTCGTAGTCCCAATGGGTCACGCGGCCGTGGACGTCGGTCGTGGCCACGACGACCACCTGCGTGGAGTCTTGCGCCCCGAACGCAGGCCCACCGCCGCAGACCGCCGCCACGAGCGCCGTAATCAGGGGCTGCAGCAGGGGGAGGAGGGACCGGCGCGCGGACATGGGGCGGGAAATCTCGCCCGATACTCGAACCCGGCGCAACAGCCCGCAGCGACGCGGCGGGGCGTGGGGTCGCCCGCGCCGCCCGTCGCCCGCTCCACGCCGAGGATGCGGCCCCGCCGCCGTGGTCTACAGCCGTCTGAGGTCGTTACGACATGGAGGCGGCAAGATCACGCGATCGTTACGCATGCCGCCCAACCTCCACCGCGGGTTCGGCTGCTCCTGAACCGAAGGTCATGGCCATTCACCGCTCGTCCGATTCCGTCCCGAGGAGCCCCATGCGAATGTCCTTCTTCATTGGATTGGTGGCTGCGGCCGTCACAGCCGCCAGGGCTACCGCTCAAGACGACGGCAGGCTCGCATCCCTCGCGCCCGGCCGGGCCGAGTCCGGTCGCGTTGTCGGTGTGGTGCGCGACGCTGGCCAGGGTTCGCCCGTTGCCGGGGTTCGCGTGCAGGTCGCCGGCACCCAGATTCTGGCCACCACCACGCTGGAGGGCCGGTACACCTTGGGCGCCGTGCCCGCGGGCAACGTGGCCCTGGAGTTCAGGCGGATCGGCTACCAGGCGAAGACCGTGCAAGGCGTCACGGTGCCGCCGCGGGGCGTCGTGCATCAGGACGTGACCCTGCAGCCGCAGGTCTTCCAGCTGGAGGAGGTCGTGGTCACCAGCGCGCTCGCCGAGCGGGGGAGCGTGAGCCGCGCCGTGGAGGAGCAGCGCCTGGCGACGAACCTGATCAACGCCATCAGCATGGCGCAGATCGAGGCCAGCCCGGACGGGGACGCGGGACAGGCGGTCCAGCGCGTGAGCGGCGTGACGGTGCAGGACGGCAAGTACGTGTTCGTCCGCGGCCTGGGCGAGCGGTATACCACCACGTCGCTCAACGGATCGCGCGTTCCCAGTCCCGAGCCGGAGCGCCGCGTGGTGCCGCTGGACCTGTTCCCGTCGAACCTGTTGGAAGCCGTAACGACTTCGAAGACGTTCACGCCGGACCAGCCCGGCGATTTCAGCGGCGCCCAGGTGGACTTGCGCACGCGGGAATTCCCGGCCGGGCGGCTGTTTGCCCTGTCGGCGGCGGCGGGCCTCAACACCCAGGTGACCGGGCGCACCGTGCCGCAGGCGCCGGTGGTGGGGCGCGAGTGGCTGGGGTTCGCGGGCGCCGAGCGCGATATGCCGCCGCCCGCGCGCCAGGCCGGCACGCTGGCCGGCGCGACACAGGCGGACATCAACGCGATCGTGGCCAGTTTTCGCAACGCCTGGAGCGCCGAGCCCCGGAAGGGCGCAGCGGCCGGCTCGATGAGCGTCTCGTTTGGCGGCGAGGATCCGCTGCTGGGGGCGCGGATCGGCTACGTGGGCTCGCTCACCTACGCGACGGTACCGGAGATCCGCTCGGACGAACGGCGGGCCCTCGCGGTTGTGGGCACCGAGGGCACCCGGCCTCAGAACGAGTACGCCGGCACGACGGCGCGCACCAGTGTGCTCTGGGGCGGCCTGCTCAACCTCAGCACCCGCCTGGGCGGCGGGACCAAGCTGTCGCTCAACAACTTGTACGATCGGAACGGGGAGAACGAGGCGACGCGCCTCACGGGCGACAACGAAGAGTTCGGCAGCACGTTCGATCTCACGCGCCTGACGTTCACGGAGCGGTCAGTGTGGTCGAGCCAGCTGGCAGCCCAGCACCTCGTGGGCGGCCGGCATCAGGTGGAGTGGTCCGCCACGCTGTCGAGCGTCTCACGCAACGAGCCTGACCGGTCCGACATCGTGTACATCGGCGTGCGCGATCCGATGGGCGCCGTGACGCCGGGCTACTGGTTCGGCGCCCCACGCTCCGCCACGCGCACGTTCAGTTCCCTGTCCGAGTCGAGTCGCGAGCTGCGTGCCAGCACTCGGTTGGTCTTCGGGCCGGCCCCGCGCGCAGTCGCACTGAAGCTCGGCGGGAGCTACCGCCACACCGAACGGGCTGCGGACAGTCGCGCCTTCGACATCGTCAACTACGCGCTGGACGAGACCCAGCGGGCCGAGCCACCGGAGGACATCTTTGACGGCCCCAACGCTTCAGCGGGGCGACTCGGCCTGTTCATCAACGCCAACGGCGGCCGCTATGACGCGACCGACGACAATACCGCTGCGTTCGCCCAGCTCGAGATCCCGCTCGGCGACGCCGTGCGCCTCGTGGGCGGCGCGCGGCTGGAGCGCGTCCAGCTCCAGGTGAACAGCCTGTCCCCCCAGGGCCTCCCGGCGACAGCGGCCCTGGACGACACCGATGTGCTGCCCGCGCTCGCGCTAAACGTCGCGCTCAATGACCGGACCAATTTGCGGCTGTCCGCCTCGCAGACGCTGTCGCGCCCCGAGTACCGGGAGTTGTCGCCCGTGAGTCATTTCGACGTCCTCGGCGGGCTGGTGCAGTACGGCAATCCCAACCTGAAGCGCGCGCTGATTCGGAACGCCGACATTCGCTGGGAGTGGTTTCCCGACGCCGGCCAGGTCATCTCCGTGGGCGCTTTCGCCAAGCAGTTCCGGGATCCCATCGAGCGGGTGATCGTGGCCACGACCGGCGCCCCCACGTTGAGCTTCGTCAACGGCGAAGCGGCCCAGAACTACGGGCTCGAACTGGAGGTGCGCCGCTCGCTCGCCGGGGTCGCAGGGTTCCTGGCGCCGCTCACCCTGCTCGGGAACACGACGGTCATGCGGAGCGAGATCAGCCCGGGGAACACGGACGTCTCCGCGCTCACCTCCGCCCACCGGCCGATGGTGGGCCAGGCGGCCTGCGTGGTGAACGCGGGTCTCGCCTACCTGCACCCCACCCGCGACGTGTCGGCGACCGTGCTCTACAACCTCGTCGGCCGCAGGATTCACGAGGCAGGGGCCCTGCCGCTGCCCGATTCGTACGAAGAGCCGCGCCACATGCTCGACGCGGCCGTGCGGGTACCGCTCGCCCCCGGGGTCGCGGCGAAGCTCGACGCCAGGAACCTGCTCGACTCGCCGTTCCAAGTCACGCAGGGAGACGTAGTCCGGCAGCGCTATCGCTCGGGACGGACGTTCTCGCTGGGATTCAGCTGGAGGCTGCAACGGTGACTCGGCGGAGCGACCCGGGGTAGGCCACGCGGGCCACGAGTCTCTCGTGGCCCCCTTCGCTTTGCCACCCACCGACCTCGTCGTGCGGCGGCGTCGGTTGTCGTGGCGGAATTGTGACACGGCGATCACCTGCCCGTCATGGTCGCAGGCTTGGTTCTCTCCGCAACGCGCTATCCAATGCGGCTCGATCAACCCATGGATCAGATCAACGCATGGATCAGATCAACGATGGATCAGATCAAAGGAGACCGTATGACCCTCGCCCAACGGACCCTCACTGGCATCGTGGTGGTCCTGCTCGCCCTGACGCTCACCGCTTGCGAGGAGACCGCGGAACCGGTTCCTCCCGAGCCGCCGGCAAATCTCACCGTGACCCAGCTGAGCCTGACGTCGGTGCGCGTCAGTTGGGACGCCGTCTCGGGCGCTGAGAGCTATCGGCTCGAACGCGCGGATGCGTCCAACCCGGGGGCCTTCTCGCCGATCGGCGGCACGCTTTCGCAAACCACGTACGATGACACCGGACTCGCCGCCGGAGTGACCTACAGCTACCGCGTTGCCGCCGTGGCAGGGAACCTGACGAGCGACTTCGCGGGGCCGGTGGCGATCGTCACCGGACTCAAGGCCGGCACCCTGAGTGGCAACGTCACCTCCAACCGCACGCTCAAGGCCGACACGGTCTACACGCTGAGCGGCTTCGTCAAGGTCACCAACGGGGCCACGCTCACCATTGAACCCGGCACCAGGATCGTGGGCGATACGACCGCACCCGGCAGTTCGCTGTGGATCCTGCGAGGCGCCAAGCTCAACGCCCAGGGGACGGCGTCGCAGCCCATCGTGTTCACCTCGGCGCGGGCGGCCGGCAACCGGGCGCCTGGCGACTGGGGCGGGATCATCATCATCGGAAACGGCGTCATCAATCGGACGGGAACGACCATTCTGACCGAAGGGCCGGCCAACATCTCTGAGAACTACGCCGGCGGGACCAACAATGCCGACAGCAGCGGCGTGCTGCGGTACGTCCGCGTGGAGTTCGCGGGCTACGACGTCTCCAACGGGGCAGGCCAGGAATTGAACTCCGTGTCGCTGTACGCCGCGGGCAGCGGCACCAAGCTGGAGTACGTGCAGAGCATGAACGGCCTCGACGACTCGTTCGAGTTCTGGGGCGGTGCGGTTCAGGGTCGCTACCTCGTCTCCTACGAGTCGGGCGACGACCACTTCGATTGGTCGGAAGGCTTCCAGGGCAAGCTCCAGTACCTGATCGCGTTGCAGACGCAGCGGCTCACTCCGCGTCCGGGCACGGGGACGTTCTCGTCGGATCCACGTGGCATCGAAGCGGACGGATGCGACCCCGCCGTGAGCGGCTGCTCGGTGACCGCAACCGGGGCCAGCCAGCCGTGGTCCAACCCGACGGTGGCCAACTTCACGCTGGTGGGCACGGGAGCGCTCGGCGGCTTCCCCACCGACGGCAACGGCATCGTGCTGCGCCGCGGCACCGGTGGCTGGCTCCAGAACGGGATCGTGGCTCGGTACAAAGGGATCGGGATCAACATCCGGGATGCCTGGACGGACTCGCTCCGCTCGCGTGACACCCTGGCCATCAGGAACGTGATTCTGGCGGAGAACGGCCAGAACTACGACGCCGTCGGATCCAACTTCGGCCAGGAGACCAAGTTCAGCGCCGCCAGCCACCGCACGGCGGCGACGGCGGCGGAGCTCTTCACCAGCCTCAATCCGGCGTCGCTCGATTTCACGCCGGGCTCCTCCTCGGCGCCGGCGACCGGCGGGGCGAATCTCCCAGCGGCCCGCGCGGCCGGCTTCTTCGGCGGCACGATGGACAACACGGCCTACGTGGGCGCCGCCAACCCCGCGGGCCCCAAGTGGTGGCAGG
>CAZVKD010000094.1:0-10535 GCA_964627675.1 uncultured Gemmatimonadaceae bacterium | reverse complement strand
TGCGTACGGCCCCCGAGGTAGATTGCGACAGCCGACGTCCAGAGGTGAGACGCCGTCTTCACTGAACCGAGCTTCTGACCGTTGACGTAGCACTCGAGGATCCCATCAGGTCGGAGCTGGAGCGCCAGGCGGTGCCACTGGCCTTCCTCCAGTGCCAGGCTGTCCCCCCTCGGCGTCCCATCCGCTTGATCCGACCCGCACGCCACCTGTTTCGTGAGATAAGTCGGACTTGGTCCACTGATCCACCACCACGCGATTCGAGCGCCGATGGAACGCTCCGCCGCGTGGAACCCCCGTGCGCGAGGGACGAGAGCGACTTCGATTTCCTGCCAGTGGTCTCCGGTGAAGTGGAACCGCACGGGTAGTTCCAGCGTCAAGCCGAGTTCGAGGGGGAACTCCTCCAGGGTCAGCACTCCGCTGGGCCAGTTGTAGTCGCCGTTGCTCTGCAGCGCCGATGCCCCGTGAGGGCGGGTCCCGCGGACAACGTGGCGGACTGCTCGGCCATCGGAGCGATCCGCTGGTCCAGCTCCTCGAGCTGCGAGCGGAAATTCGTTGACCTGCCGCTCCAGCGTGCTCACCGACTCGCGCGGCGCATGCCCTCGAGCGGGGCCACCTGCTCCGGCTCGCGCAGAATGAGCGCCGTGCCACCGCACCACCTTCTTCGTCACGTGCACGTGGGAAAACAGATGATCCCCGACGTAGAGGATCGGATCACCGGACGCGCCGATCGCTCTTACCACCCGTCTCGCTGTGGCGCGATCCTGACCTGCGAGAAGTCGCAGTCCAACCCATCCCTCCACTGTATCAGAGCGCTTCTGTATCAGAGCGGTTCCCCGCTTGAGGGTAACCGCGCGGCGTTACCTCGCCGTCTCGGCCACCGTTCTACCGGCGGGTCAGCATCTCCTCGAGCGCGAACCGCGTCTTTGCGGGGATGCGCTCGGCCGGGTAGTACCGCTCGATCACGGCCAGTGCATCTTCCGCCCGCTCGATGTTGAGGTAGCGCAAGAGATAGCGCACGTCGTCCTCGTCGTGAAACTCCGGCCCGAGGCGGAACGCCAGGCATTTCATCGCGAGCACGTACTCCGGAACTGGGACGTACACTTTGAGATGCTCGAGCTCCAGCCACATCGAGAACTCACCGCGCTCGCTGAGGTACCCTTTCACCGCGTCGTTGAGCCAGTCCGGCTGGACGTCGGCCTGCGCGGCCACCGCCCGGGCCAGGCGACGGATAACCCGGGCCGGGGCGAACACGGCATCCACGTCAGCCGTCGAGGGCCGGGCGGCGAAGGCCAGACACATCACCGCTCCACCCACCAGATATACCTCGCCGACGACGCCTTCTTCTGCCAGGCAGTCGTTGAGCAGCTCAAACAACTGGCGGATACGCTCTCGGGTCAGCACGCGCTACACCCGCTCATCCAGCGACGCGTCCGCAAACACGTTGCGACGCCGGAGCGCCACGGGAGCGCGGGTGAGCAGGTGCAGGCGCACCGCTTCCAGCGTCGAACCGAACATGGGCGATCGGGGAATGGGAACCTTCTCGATCCAACCGGGCGGCTCCAATCCGCGCCGCCTCGCCGCCAGGTCGATCGCGGCCGCCAGATAGTTCAGCGTGTGCGGATCCAAGGCCGCGACGGGTCGCCCTGCCACGGCGCGACGAAACGCGCCGGCTGAAAGCCCGCGAAGCCAGTCAGCGAGTTCGGCCAGTGCGTACCGGCGGGAAGCCGGCTCGGCGAGCCGGGCTACGAAAGCCTGGAAACGGTCCGCCTCCGCCGGCAGAACCTGCGTCAGTACCCAGGAGGAGACGTCGGCGCCGGCCTCCCGGGCGAGGCGCTTCAGCGCGCGTTTTTGCTCCGGAGCTACCCGAATCTGGAGCTGGTCGGTCTTGCGGCGCATGGAGAAGGAACATACCGAGCTGGCATTCGGCGTCAATACGCGGTATTGACACTACAGGTTCGCGGGCCGCCACTGGGGCGCCCTATTCCTCCTCCACCGCCACATAATCCGGATCATGCGGCAAACTCCCCCGCGGTGACCTGAGATACACGAACGGCGTCTGATACAAGAAGTTGGACACCCGCGACGTGTACACGTCGGCGTACCGCTCCACCTGCCGGGCCAGATAACTCTTGTCGTTCCCCGTCCGCATCAGGAGCCCCCACCGCGGGTTGCTCGTGGTGGCGGACTGCTCGGCCAGCGGCGCGATCCGCTGGTCCAGCTCCTCGAGCTGGGCGCGCAGCTCGTTGGCCTGCCGCTCCAGCGTGCTCGGCGATTCCCGCGGAACAGGCCCGTAGCCGCCCCGCTTGCGCTGCAGCGCGATCCGAACCTGCGACAAATCGTACTCCAGCCGCTCCTTCTGCTGCATCAACGCCGCCAGTTGCTCGTGCTCGCCCCGCATCCGCTCCAGCGCGGCCAACTCCTGCTCCAGCTCGCGCAAAATGAGCGCGGTGCGCCACCGCACCACGTTCTTCGTCACGTGCACGTCGGAGAACAGGTGATCGCCCACGTACAGAATCTGATCCCCCGACGCCCCCACGGCCTGCTCCACCAGCGCCGCGTTGCCGCCCAGATACACGCCCTCCTCGCCGAGCCGGAGCACGGGCTGTAGCATCCCGGCCTCGTCCGCCACGCGAAACACCGGCGCGTCGTGTTCGAAAAACTCGGGCTTGCGCGCCGAGACGATCACGTAGTCGAACAGGTCGCGCCACCCCATCCCCTTGGGCAGATAGGGGTCGAACGCGTACGCCATGAGGGCCGTGGTGTACGCCCACTCCGAGTTGGTGATCAACAGCAGCTTCTTCCCCGCGCGGCGCTGGTCCAGCAGCGTGAGCGGCAGATCCGGATCCCGCTCCACGAACCGATCGGGATCGGCGAGAATGTCCGCCTTCAACTCCCCCTCCATGTGCGCCTCGTCAATGTCGGCGCGCACCTGCCGATACAGACCCGCATACCCCATCACGCTGCCCAGCCGCCCGGCGTCGAGGAGATCCACCAGCTGGGCGTACATGCAGGCTTCCGACAGCGTGAACAGCGTGTTGAGGAACACGAACCGGGGCTCGGCCAGGTCCACCTGCACCCGCGCGTACGCCTGCCGCTGCGCCTCGAAGTCCAGCGGCCGCGTCCCATGGGCGGCCCGCTTCACGTAACCGAACCGGTTGGCCTTCACGATGTTCCCCAGCTCGATATCCAGAATCAGACCCCGAATCACCTGCTGGGGATCGAAGGCGAGGTCGGCCACCGGCCAGCCGTGCTCCAGCAACTTGCGGCGCAGAAACTCGTAGGCCCGCCGCTCCCACTCCTCCACCTTGTAGTGGATGAGCGTGTAGTCCATGTCATAGCCGATGGCGCGAATGGACCGCAGATTCAGCGTGCGGTTGCAGAAGATCTCTCGCGCGCGGGGCGGGCGGGGAAAGCGCGGCTCGGTGGCGGTCACGACAAGCGCGTCCGGCGTCGGACGGACGGGTCCAGGTCCCGCGGGGCGCTGACTGACCGGGCCGTGGCGCGTGAACGCGAGCCGTGCCCCGAAGGGCGCGTTGCGTGCCGGCGGTCACGGCGCCGGGTTCTTGGGCGCCGGCAGTTGCACTGCACACGTGAGCCAGGCGTCGAGTCCGCCGGCAACGCCAGCGCCCGGAGGGGCACGGCTGGGTTCACGCGCGCGGGGGCAAGGCCCGTGGGGCTTCGACGAAATGGTTCAGCGGCCCGTGCCCGCCGCCCAGGCCGGGCGCCGCCGCGATCGCGCGATGCACGAAGTCGAGCGCGTCGGCCACCACCTGCTCCAGCGGCCGCCCATGCGCCAGCCCCGCCGCCACCGCCGCCGACAGGGTGCACCCCGTGCCGTGCACCGACGTCGTGTGGATCTTCGGCCGAGTGAACCGCCGCACCATCCCGCCGGTCACCAACACGTCGGTCACCTGATCGCCCTCGAGATGCCCACCCTTCACCAGCGCCGCCCGTGCCCCCATGCGCACCAGCGCCCGCCCGGCCTGCTCCATCTCCTCCGGCGTCCCCACCTCGGCCTCCACCAGGATCCGCGCCTCGTCGAGATTCGGCGTCACCAGCGCCGCAAGCGGTACCAGCCGCCGCCCCACCGTGCGCTCGGCGTCCGCCGTCAGCAGCCGGTCCCCTGACGTCGCCACCATCACCGGGTCCAGCACGTAGTTGCCGAACTGGTGGCGCCGAATCCCCTCGGCCACGGCCTCCGCCAACTCGCTGGTGGCGAGCATCCCGGTCTTGACGGCGTGCGGCGGAAGATCCACGGCAAGTGCCGCCATCTGCGCCTCGACCGTTTCCACCGGCACCGTGTGCACCGCGGTGACGCCACGCGTGTTCTGCGCCGTGATGGCCACCAGCACCGACGTGCCGAACACGCCGAATTGATGGAACGTCTTCAGGTCCGCCTGAATCCCGGCCCCGCCGCCCGAGTCCGAGCCCGCGATGGTCAACGCGATCTTCATCGCGCTGTCACCGGCGACCGCCGCCGCTTGGCGAACCCAGCCCCTCCCGACACATTCAAGCCCGGCATATGGCCTCCAATCTCGTCTCGCTCGTCCGGAATCTGCAACAACGCAAGGGACGGCGCCGCCGCAACCTCACCGTCGCCGACGGCGTGCGCCTGGTGGAAGAGGCGATCGCCGCCCGCGTGCCTCTGAGGGGCGTGCTGGTGAGCCCCGCGGCCGAACGCCACCCGCGCGCCGCCCGCCTGCTTCAGTCCCTGGCCGATCACGCAGTGCCGGTGGAGACCGTCTCCGAGCGCGACATCCGAGCGCTCGCGGATACGGAGACCCCACAGGGGATTCTGGCCGTGATCGAGCCGCGCCGCTGGTCGCTGGCCGACGTCGGCGTCACGCGGGCGGCGCCGGTGCTGGTGCTGGACGGCGTGCAGGACCCCGGCAACGTCGGCACGCTGCTCCGCACCGCCCTGGCCCTGGGCGCGGCCGGGGCCGTCCTCCTGCCCGGCACCGCCGACCCGTTCAGCCCCAAAGCGCTCCGCGCCGCCATGGGCGCGAGCTTCCGCCTTCCCGCGGCCCCCGCCACGGACCAGGAACTCCGCGGCTGGGTCGCGCGGACGGGTGCCGCGGTATGGGCCGCGGCGAGCCAAGGCTCCTCGGTGCGCCGCCTCAAGGCGCCGGAGAAACTCGCGCTCGTGGTCGGGAACGAGGGCGCCGGCGTGAGACCCGCCATGCGCGCCCTCGCCGCGGAACAGGTCGCCATTCCTCTCGCGGCGGGCGTCGAGTCCCTCAACGTCGCGGTCGCCGCCGGCATCCTGCTGTTTCACGTCGCCCGTGAGTCCTGAAGTCCCGGGTATCGCGGCCGCCGCGTTGTTCGGCGCGGTGGTGGGCAGCTTCCTCAACGTCTGCATCGTGCGGCTCCCGCGGGATCAATCCATCGTGCGCCCGCGCTCCCGCTGCCCCCGCTGCGAACGCCCCATTGCGTGGTACGACAACGTGCCGGTGCTCTCCTGGCTCGTGTTGGGCGGCAAGTGCCGCCACTGCTCGCAATCAATCTCGATCCAATACCCGCTCATCGAGGCGCTGGTCGCGGCGCTGTGGGCGCTCGCCGCGTGGCGCTACGGGCCCACCCCCAACGGGCTCACGGCCGCCCTGTTCGGCACCGTCCTCCTGGGAATCGCCGTGACCGATGCGCGCCACTATCTCATTCCGGACGAGTACACGCTTGGAGGTCTCGTGGCCGGCCTCGGCCTGGCATGGCGTCACGGGCTGAGTGGCTTCTGGGGAGCCCTGCTCGGCGCCGTCACGGGGTTCGCGTTGCTGTACGCGATCGCCTGGGCCGGCGAGAAGGCGTTCAAGCAGGAAGCCATGGGCGGCGGCGACATCAAGATGATGGCCATGGTGGGGGCGTTCCTGGGGTGGAAGGGCGTGCTCCTGACGCTGTTCGGCGGCGCGCTGCTCGGCACGCTCGTGTTCGTTCCCCTCACGTTGCGAAAGAAACGCCTGGTCCCGTTCGGCGTGTTCCTCGCGGCGGCGGCGGCGCTCGTGTTCGAGTTCGGCGATCGGCTGATGGCGTGGTACCTGGACACGATCCGATAGCCAGGAACAGCGCGCGATGTCCCGGGCCGGAATGACGGGGCCACCAGCGCGTGCCCGAGCGAGGCGGCGCGACCGTCGCCGTCCCGATACGGCTGCGCTGCCTCCGCACCCGGGGATCCCGCGGCCAGCCCGGGAGGGTGAGCCTCGTCCACCGTGCCAACCCTTCCGCCCATCCCTCCATCCAATTCAGCGTGCCGGCACTGGTCCGCGATGTGGCGCCACTGAACCGTAGCCCTGGAGCCCGGGACGCCGACGCGGCGGACGTGGCGCTGGCGGTAGCTGGAGACCCCGCGGCCTTTGAACGGCTGTATCGAGCGCACGTGCCGCGCATGCACAGCCTGGCACGGCGCATGGCCGGATCGGAGGCGGCCGACGAGTTGACGCAGGACGTCTTCGTCAGGGCGTGGCAGAAGCTGCACACCTTTCGCGGCGAGGCGTCATTCGGCACGTGGCTCTATCGACTGGGCCTCAATGTCATCCTGGGACATCGAGGGGCCCAGAGCGCGGCCCGGGGGCGATTCGCCGTGGCGGAGGACGAGGCCGCGTTGGGCTCATCGCCGCCGCCGCCGGTGGAGCACGCCATTGATCTCGAGGCGGCGATCGAACGGCTGCCGCGCGGCGCGCGACAGGTCTTCGTGCTGCACGACGTGGAAGGCTTCAAGCACGACGAAATCGCCCAACGCCTGGGCATTACCACGGGGACGTCCAAAGCGCAGTTACACCGGGCCCGCATGGCCTTGCGGGGGCACCTGGCGAGGTAAGCGAGGACCACGATGAGCGACCACATGATGCACGACCAATGGACCGACCGATTGTCGGAGTACCTGGACGGCGAGCTTGCCGCGGGCGAGCGGAGCGCGCTCGAGGCGCATCTGGCGGCCTGCGAGACCTGTCGCACCGTACTGGATGAGTTGCGCGCCGTGATCGCGCGTGCCGGGGCGCTGGAGGACCGGCCACCTGCCGGCGATCTCTGGGCCGGCATCGCCCGGCGGATCGGCGCCGGGGAGGCCGGGGCGCGCGTGATTGATCTCGACGCGGCACGGCGGGAACTCGACCCGCGCCGGGCTCGGGTGGCCAGGCGACTCCAGGTGAGCTGGCCCGTGCTCGCGGCTGCGGCCGCGGCGCTCATGGTGGTCTCGGCGGGCGGCGGGTGGTGGCTCAGCACGCGTGCCCTGCGGGCTCCGCTCGCCGGCCCCCCCGGAGAACCGGCCGCCGTCGCGAGCCCCGCGGCGAGCTTCGCCGAGCCGAGTTACCAGCGGGCTATTCGCGACCTCACCGCCGCGCTGGAAGCGGGACGCGACCGCCTCGACACCGCGACCGTCCGCGTGTTGGAGCACAGCCTGAACCGGATTGACGCGGCGATTGTCCAGGCCCGGCGCGCTCTGGCGGCGGACCCGGCGAGCGAGTATTTGAACAACTACCTGGCCGAAACCATGCGGCGAAAGCTCGAGTTGCTGCGACGCGCCGCCGCGCTGGCATCGGCCGAGTCTTGAGAGCGAGGATCGCATGGTGACGGGGATCGGCGCCGGACTGCTGCTGGTGCTGGCGCAGGGATGGCAGACGGACACCACGGTGGCCGTGGAGCGTGGCACGCGGCTCGAGATCTCGCGCCTGGGCGGGGACGTGACGGTGGAGACCTGGGAGCGAAACGCCGTTCGCGTGCGGGGCGAGCACGGGAGCACCGAGTACATCGAGGTGCGGACGGCCGGGGGCGCCGTCACGGTGGCCGCCCGGGGACGGCGGGGGGGGCGAGGCCACATCGTGGATTACGCGCTTACCGTGCCGACGTGGATGGACCTCAATCTCACGGGGACGTACGGCGACATCACCGTCAACGGCGCCGGCGCCCGCGTGGTCGCCGAAACCGTCGAAGGCGACGTACTGGTGACCGGCGGCCGGGGCCTCGTGTCGCTCAAGTCCATCGAAGGCGACATTGATCTGGAGGGCGCGTCAGGCGAGATCAACCTGTACGCCGTGGACGGCGCCATCCGCGCCCGCAACCTCGATGGTCGCGTGACGGCTGAGACCGTGGACGGCGACATCGTGCTGTCGAGCGTGCAGTCGAGCGACGTGACGGCCACCACCGTGGACGGCGACGTGGAGTACGACGGCGCGCTGCGCGACGACGGCCGCTATCGGTTCATCACCCACGACGGCGATCTGGTGGTGTCCGTGCCGGAGCGGGTGAACGCCACCGTGTCCGTCGCGACCTTCAGTGGAACGTTCGAGTCCGATTTCCCGGTGACCCTCCGGGAGGCGCGCCGGGGACGGCGCTTCAGCTTCGTCCTCGGGTCGGGCAGCGCGCGGGTGGAGCTGGAGTCGTTCGAGGGGACCATTCGGCTGCTTCGCCGCCCGCAGGAACGCTGAAGGCCGGCGATCCAGGGCCGTGTCGCTGGCCCTCGAGCGACATCCGGGGACGGGAGGGACGGCCGGGCTCGGCGCTGATCGCCCTCCACCCGATTTCGCCGAGGAACTTCCCGCCGCGCCGGTGTACATTGAGCCGGCATGCGGTTGCCCAGGGGGTTTCGCGGACTGCGCCTCTCGCTGTGGCTGGCCCCGGTACTGGGCGGGCCCACCGGATGCGGTGACACGCGCAGGACCGTTCCGCAGGATGACGTCGAAGCGCTGGTCCGCCAGCTGGTGCCTGCGGTGGAGAAAGCCGTGGGGCTCTCCTTCCGCCGGCCGCCCACGGTGGCCGTGCGCGGCAAGGATCAAGTCCGCGCCTACCTCCAGCACAAGCTGGACTCCGACTTCCCACCCGAGGAGATCGCGGGCGTCACCGCGGCGTACCGGCTCTTCGGCCTCATTCCAGACACGCTCGACCTGCGCTCGCTCCTGCTCGCCCTCTTCACCGAGCAGGTCGTCGGGTACTACGACCCAGACTCCACCACGCTGTACGTGGTCGAGGGCACCGATCCCGCCCAGTTGCGCCTGGTGCTGGCCCACGAATTGGTGCACGGGCTTCAGGGCCAGTACGTCGCGCTGGACTCGCTGCTCTCCCAGCCGCGGGCCAACGATCGGCGCATGGCGGCCCAAGCCGTCATGGAGGGCCAGGCGACCCTCGCGTCGCTCACCGCGCTCATGCCGGAGCAGGATTACTCCTCCATGCCGCACTTTTGGGAGGAGTTCCGGCGCTCGGTGCGGGCGCAACAGGATCGCCTGCCCGTGTTCGGCACCGCCCCGGCGGTGATTCGTGAAGGGCTGATTTTTCCCTACCTGGCAGGCGCCGACTTCGTGCGGTGGTTCGAGCGAGCCTTCCCCGACACGGTGCCGTTCGGGCCTCGGCTGCCGCAATCCACCGAGCAGATCCTGCATCCCGAGCGCTACCGGGAGGGCGACGTTCCGGCCGTGTTGTGGCCCGACCCGGACCTCGACGCCACGTACCAGGACGGCCTGGGGGAATTCGAGACGCGCGTGCTGCTGACGCACCTCACCGGCAGCGAGTCGGTGGGCGCCGCGGGCGCCCTCGGATGGGACGGCGACCGTTACGCAGTGATGCGGAGCCCCCACGGATACGCGCTGGTGTGGTGGAGCGTGTGGGACACGGAGAAGGCGGCGGATCGGGTGGCCCTGCTCCTGGACCGCAACTGGCCCCGGCGACCCGGCCGCCGCGCGGCGATCGAGCGAACGCCGGACGGCAACGGCGTGCGGCTGATTGACGCGCCGGAGAAGTGGGCGGGATGGAAGGCGGCGTTGCTGGTGAACGTGAAGCCGAGGTAGGAATGGCGAAGCGGTGAGGGGTGGGAGGCCTCGCCGCTCGCCCCTACCGCACCAGCGCCTGCACGGCCCACGCTGCGAGGCCCACGATTGCGCCGAGCAGGTAGCCCAACCGCACGATCAGATCCAGCTCCCGCTGCGTCGTCTGGCGCACGATCTGTTCCAGCCGCTCCATCGAAAAACCGAGCACCTTCTGCTCGACCATGGCCTCGACGTCCAGCTGCTCGACCACGATCGGGACCTGCCGCTGGGTCCATTCCCACAGGGCGACCGACAATTGCTCGGCGATACGCCGGTGCGCGCCCTCGGGCAGCAAGGCGCTCGGCCGGCCGATAGGCCGGTCCAGGAGCGCGCCGAGGGCCGCGGACACCCCGTCCTCGAACCAGCCGCGTACTTCCGGCGTCGCCGCTGCCGCGGCGAGCCAGGCCGCCGCCCGCTCGGGCGGAACGTGACGCAACACGTCGCCCATGGTCCGGTGCTCTGTGGCCGCCAGTGCCGCGTCGAGGCGGTCAATGGCGTATGCCCGCGTGGCCGGGTCTCGCAGCGCCCGCGCCACCCATGACGCCGCGGTATCGGCCAGGCGCTCGCGTCGCTCGGGACCCAGGGTGCTCAGGTGCTCGCCCAGCGGCCGCCGGAGAAAGCTCACCACGGCGTCGTTCACGCTCTTGGCCACCTCGGTGCGGACCGTCGGCTCGTCCAGCAGCCGGGCCAGGTGATCAACGCCCTCCCGTTCGAACGTGTTGAGCAGCCGCTCGATGGTCCGCTCCGTGA
>CAZVKD010000093.1:6222-10564 GCA_964627675.1 uncultured Gemmatimonadaceae bacterium | reverse complement strand
ACTCGGTGCTGGCCTCGTTCGTGTTCATTGACAGCAACCTGGCGGTGAGCAACGCGCTCGCCGGTGTCCGATTGCACCGCCCGGCCACGGGTTCGTACAACTCGATTCGCCGCAATACGGACGGCCTGGTGTACCAGGGGTCGGGGTCCGGCGTGGTCTTCCAGTCCAACAACTTCGAGGACAACACCGGCTACGGCGTCCGGAACCTCAACGCCGATACGGTGATGGTGGACGCGATCAATAGCTGGTGGGGCGATGCAGTCGGGCCGGCCTGCGACGCTACCTCCGACTGGGGCTGCGACGCCTCCTCCACGGGGGACAGCCTGACGTCGTTCCGCGTGCTGCACTCGCCGTCGGCCACCGATACCGTGGCCGGCACTCCGGTGGGTGGGCCACCCGCACCGGCGCCGCGAGTAGCACCGGCGGCTGACCCGAGCGGCGGGGCGAGCTTGTCGGTCGCGCCGGTCACGAGCGTGGACGATCCGGCCATTGCGACGACTGCCCCGGCCGCGTCGGCCGCGCCCTTGACGGGCAGGTCCCCCTCGGGCCGGGCCCCGTCCGCTGATCGTGCGGGTGGCGGCGGCGGTGGGGGAGGTACGCCGGCCAGGCTGAGAGTGAAGAGGAGCCTGCGGTGAGGCGCCGAGGAGTGGTTTGGCTCGCGCTGGGCGCGCTGCTCGGCCTCTGCGGTCTGATGCCGACCGCGCGATTCTCCGCCGCGCAGACCATCCCCATCCGGCTGGCGGGGGAAGCGTCGTCGCTGGTGGGAGTGGAGATCTCGCTGCCGATCGAGATTGACATGTCGGCGCGGGCCGAGAAGGTGGGAAGTGTCGCGCTCACCCTGCGCTGGAACGCGGCGGTGCTCAGGTTCGTCGGCGGTTCGAACGGCACGTTCGGGGACCTCAGGGTCAATGAGGACTCGCTGGCCGTCGGGGCGTTGAAGCTGGTGGGCGTGAACGCCGCCGGCGCGGGCGGCAGGGTGGTGCTCGGCGTCGGTCGCTTCCTGCCGCTCGTGGCGGATACCACGACGTTCCAGCTTTCCGTGACGGAGCTGTATGCCGCGGGAACGTTTGCCGACCTGCTCCCCAATGTAGTCGCCACGAACCGGGCCTACTGCCCGGCCCTGGGCCGATTCGCCGACCTTGACGGGGACCAGACGGCCGGCAGTCGCGATGCCTTGCTCGCGCTGTCGCACGCCGTGGGGCGTGACATTTCCGGGATCGGCAACGCCGCGCTGGGCGACGTGGATGGCGACGGGCTCACCGGCGCGCGTGACGCGCTGGTCATCCTGTCGGCGGCCGTGGGGCTCGACGTGACCGGGTTCCGCGTATTCCGGGTGGCTCCGGGGGGGTGTGCCACGGCGCGACGCCCGGCCATGGCCATCGTTCCGGGGGCGACGACCCTGGACTTGGGGCAGCGGCTCGCGCTCATCGCCGTCGCGACGGACTCGGCCGGCGTGGGCGTCGCGACGACCGACGTGGTGTGGGCCAGCAGCGATCCCACCGTCGCGGCCGTGGACGCGAACGGGCTGGTGACCGCCGTGGGCGCGGGGACGGCCTCCATTGTCGGCTCCCGCATTGGCGGTGCACGGGCCACGGCCGTCATCACCGTCGCGCGGCGCCGGGTGCACTGGGTGGACGCGCTGGCGTTCGCAGCGGCGGAAGAGCAACTCGGCTCGGCCGAGCTGCCATTCGCCACGATTCAGCGGGCTGTGGATTTCGCGCGGCCCGGGGACACGGTACGGGTGCGGTCGGGTCGTTACCAGGAAATGGTCACGATCTCCCGGTCCGTGGTGGTCGAGGGAGACACGACGGGCGGCAGGCCGAGGCCGTTCGTCGCGTCGCCGGGCGGATACCAGCCCCGGTCCTTCGTCATCAATGCCGTTGGCCGCGTGGAGCTGCACCGGTTGCGGCTCGATACCGTGTGGAATCCGATCAACGTGCTGAGCGCGGATACGGTCGTGGTGCGGCACCTCGATCTGCGGTCCTCGTGCTCGGGCGGGGTCGGCATCAACGTGAGCGACGCCGGCGTGGTCCGCATCGAGCGCTCGATGCTGGTGGGCTCGGGGGGCGACTTCGCCCTGAATTGCTACGCGAGCAATGGGGTGTACGCCTCGGCCGCGCGCGTGCTGGCCGTGGACTCTTCGCTCATCGCGGACTTCCGGGATGACGGGGTCTACCTCGCGGACGTGGACAGCCTGTTCGTGCGGGGCTCGGAGATCCGCAACAACTACGGGTACGGCTTCTACTACTACTACGGCTACTACGCCGACCGCTCCCTCGCGATGGTGTTCACCCGCAATCGGATGACGCAGAACGAGTACGGCCACGTGTACGCCGACTACTACTACTACGCGGGCAGGAGAGGTGTGCGGTCGGCCGCGTTCGACCACAACGTCTACGTGGGCGGCGGATACGACGGCATCACGATCTACGGCGACACCGGGATCACCGTCGTGACCATGGTGGCGGACAGTTTCCGCATCCGGGCCGGCGGCTGGATGAACCTGCACAGCTTCGATTCCCTGCTGGTGGACTCCGTGGTCGTGGCCGAGATGGACGACTACGCCTACATCGAGGGCGGGCGGATCGCGATCGTCAAGAACTCGAAGTTCCTCGAGTTGACGGGCCGGGCGATGTACATGGGCGCGTACCCGCGCGATTCGATGCACGTGGACGTGCGCAACACGGAGTTCCGCGGGCCGGAGGTGACGTCGTGCGACCGGTGCGGGGACGCGATTGACATCTCCGATCCTGTCTCCGTGGTGATGGAGAACGTTACGGGAGTGAATCTGGACGTCTTCTTCTCCTCATATGACGCGTCGGTGACGGCGCGCAACGTGACGCTCGAGCACGTCTGGGACGGGTTCTACGTCTCCTGCGGCGCCACACGGGTGACGAGATCCACGTTCACCGACGTGTACTACGCGATTGATAGTTACGGATGCGATCCCACGGACTCGCTGGTCGTGGACTCCGTGTCGCTCTCCCGGAGCTACTATGCGATCGAGTCGGACGATCTCCACGTGCGCGTGACCAACTCGTCGTTCCAGGACACGCAGTATCAGGTGCTGTACCACGACTGTGGCTCGGTGCGGTGGATCAACAACACGATGGCGAACGATCCGGCGTTCGGGTACGGCGAGGGGATCTATGCGTACGGGTGCGGCGCGACGGACTCGCTCATCGTGAAGCGCTCCACGTTCGCCGGGCAGTCCTACGGAGCCCTGTACGCGAACTACATGCCGGCGATCGTGGACAGCAACAGCTTTGCCGATTCGGACGAGAACATTGACCTGAGCAGTGCCGCGGCGATCGTGCGTGACAATCTCATCGAGCGACCCCGGTACAATGACGGAATCGACCTCGACTCGGATGGATACGGCTCGCTCCTGGTACAGCGGAACACGGTCATGTGCGCGGGGGCGGATCAGAACGAAGGAATCTCCGCCGAGGTGAATGGCCTCGATACGGCGGTCGTGGCGGATAATGTCATCAGCGGGTGTCCGGGCGCGAGCATGTGGTTCTACGCGACCAGTGGCGGGCTGGTGGAGGCGTCGCGCAACAGCATCACGCTGCCGGACACGGCACAATACGGTGTGCGGCTGCTGGGCGACGTCTCGGGGCTGGCGCGGATCGGCTCGAACACGATCTCGGGCAAGGCGCGGTACGGGTCCATCCGTCTCGAGGGCGCCATGGCGCGGGTGCGCGTGGATTCGAACACGGTGACAGGCGGCATTCAGGCCGGCATCTACGCGTACGGTTCCATTGACACGCTCGCGATCCGGGCCAACGTGATCCAGAACCACGGGTCTGGCACGTGCTGCGTGTACCAATCGGCCGCCATCATGCTGGACGGCTCCCAGGCGAACGACGTGAGCGCGCTGGTTCAGGGCAATCGCATCACCAGGACCACCAACGGCATCGTGATCCGCCGGAGCGGCTCGACCGACACCGTAACGGTCCTGGTGGACAGCAACACGGTACGCGGTGCCGACAGCATGGGCGTGTGGGTGCGGTACTACAGCAAAGCGAACATCCGCAAGAACGCGGTGGACAGCACGGGGATCAACGGCGTGCGTGTCGAACAGTACAGTGGGGTGGCGCCGCCGCTGGTGAACTTCAACAACTTCACTCGCAATCTGCGCCGCGCCGTGAACAAGGTCGGCGGGACCGGCACGGTTGACGCCACCAACAACTGGTGGGGCGATGCGAGCGGGCCGGCATGCGATACCACATGCGGTTCAGGGGATAGCGTTTCCACCAACGTGGCGTTCTCCCCGTTCCTTGCGGCCCCGACCGACGCCCCGGCGGATTCCTCGCCGGCCGAAGGGGGAGCGGGAGAA
>CAZVKD010000093.1:0-6212 GCA_964627675.1 uncultured Gemmatimonadaceae bacterium | reverse complement strand
GCCCCGACCGACGCCCCGGCGCCCGCGCTGCAGTTCGTGGCGAGCGCCTTGTCAGCGCCATCCTCTGGAGCCGTGTCACGTGTGGCACCTCTGGCGGTACAGCCCGCGCTCAGGACGCTGCCGGCGCGGCGTGTCGAGCGCGAACCGGCCAAAGCCCGGTCGCTGAAGCCGGCGTTCCAGCGGGCGCCCGCGCCGGACGGGCTGGACGATCCCATGGCGGAGGCCGACCGGCGCCAGCAGGAGCAGCTCGCCGCGGCAAGTGCCGCACGCGAAGAGCGCGTCCAGGCGAGGAGCGTGGAGCTGGCTGCCCGGGAGGCCAGAATAGCCGAGCGTGATGCCCGGCGTGCCAGCCACCGAGCCGAGGCGGAGCGGCGTCGGGCGGAACGGCGGGAGCGGCCGCAATGAGGCGCGGCCTCCTGGGACTCGCTCTGTGCCTGTTGTCGGCCGCCGGCGCGCGTTCGGGGCGAGCACAGCAGGTGAATTTCGTGATTCCGGGCAACGATACCGTGCTTTCGGTCCTCACCGGAGCCCGCGCGACGGTTGACCTGTACGTTTCCTCAGGCGGGGCGTCCGCGTACGACATCACGCTGTTTCTGGATGACGCGCGGGTTCGGCTGGTACAGGCAGACTCCGTCGCGGGATACAACCTCCCGCGGCCCACGGTGACGCCGGGCACCAACCAGGTCACGCTGTCCGCGTCGGGAACCGGGACCACAGGCACCACGTACATCGCCCGGCTGACGTTCGAGATGGACTCTGTAGCGCAGCAGGGAACACTGATCTCGCTGCGTGTGAACTCGCTCATCAACGGTTCGGGAACGGACGTGCTGGCGACTCACACGGTCGGGCTCCTGAGGGTGTGTCAGGCCGAAGTGCTCCGGGGCGACGTCACGGGCGACCGGAAAGTCACCTCGCGGGATGCCCTGGTGACGCTCACCGGCGCGGTGGGACTGCCCGTGCCGGGGTTTCAGCTGATGCCCGGCGGCGACATTGACCTGGACAGGGCCGCCACGTCTCGGGATGCGTTGTTCATGCTGAGCATCGGGATTGGCGTGTACACGGGCTACGAGAGCTACATCAAGGGCATCGCCAACGCCTGCGACCCGCTGTTCCCTTCGCCGGATGACATGTTGTTCTTCCGCTCGTCGGACGTCTACGGCATCGCGGCGGGAGACACCGTGCCGCGACGCTACAACGTGCCGCAGGGCTACAGTGCGTATCCGGCGCGGTGGTCACCTGACCGCAGCCGGATTCTGTACACGGCGTACACGCCGGCCTTCTACTACGAGCTGCTCTCGTACGATACCCTGACGGGCCTGGTGGACACGCTGGTCCGCAACGGGAGCTACGATGTAGGAGGGGACTGGTCACCGGACGGAACCAGGATCGCGTTCGTGTCCAACCGCACGTTCCCGAACCCCTTGTTCGTGATGAACGCCAACGGTACGGGGCAGACCCAGGTCACGACCGGGATGACGGTCAACACTGGGCAGCCCGTGTCCTGGAGCCCGGACGGGACGAGGATTGCCTTCGTGGCCTGCCAGACGTGCGGCGGCTACGGCATCTGGATCGTGGCGCCGGACGGCTCTGGGCTCACCGAAGTGCTCCAGGGAAGCCTGAATCACAATCCGTACAATCCGGTGTGGTCGGCGGCGGGCGACTCGATCTACTATTACCGGAACGACGGGTATATCAACGCGGTGGCGGCCCAAGCTGCCGCGACCCCCGTCCGGTACTCCCGGCTCAGCGGCGGCGCGGGTTCGGACGCGCCTGCGGCTTCCTCGCTCGGCGCCGCGTTCCTCTCGTTCATCCGCTCGCCCTACGATTTCTTCCTGCGGCGCTCATCGGACGGCCGCCACCTGCGGCTCCATCGCAACAGTCAGAACACCGATGTCAGGCTCTCCTTCCGCCGGGCGGGCGGCGTGTACGTGGACACGGTGCGGGTGAGTCCTGACACGCTCGACCTGTCCGTGTCGGGCAGCCCCACCGGGAGCCTCTTCGCGACGGTGACGAACAACGACGGCTCGTCCAGCACGGCGACGGCCCGGTGGATCAGCCGGAACCCGAGCCGGGTCATGGTGGATTCGCTGAGTGGTATCGTGACGGCGGCGGATACGACCTCTGGCGTCTACGTCATTGCGACCGTGGGCGGCTGGCGCAGCGATAGCGCCCTGGTGAGGGTGAGCCCGTGATCCGCCGCCATCTGCTCGCAGCCCTCGCGGCTGCGTCGCCGCTCGCGGCGCAGGATACCGTGGTGGTGCAGGTGCCCGGCCAGCTCTCCGCCCTGCGCTTCGATCGGATCACGGTCCCCGTGACGGTGGACATGAGAGCGGCCGGCGCTGCCAAGCTCGGCAGTTATGCGATCCGCGTGTCGTGGGATCGGACGGCGCTGTCCTACCACAGCTACCACGACGGCTCGTTTGCGGTGCCGGTGGTGCGCACCGACAGCGCGGGCCTTGGCGTGGTCTGGCTCACGGCCGCGTCGCCGGCCGGCCAGGACGGCCTGGTGCACGTCGCCGACCTGGTGTTCTCCGTAGGCACGGCGGCTGCGGACTCCGTGCGGGTGCAGGCCACCGACCTGGCGGCAGCCGCAACCTTCACGGATCTCATGGCGAGTGCGGTCGTCATCAATCGAGGCGGGGCGTTCTGCCCGGCGCTCGGACGCTGGGGCGATCTGGATGGAGACGGTTTGGGCAACAGCCGCGACGCCCTGGCCATTCTCTCCGACATCGTGGACCTGCCGGTGCCGGCGGGGTTCAACCTCGCCCTGGGCGACGTGGACGGCGACGGTCTGACCAACAGCCGCGACGCGTTGATCCTGCTGTCGTACGCCGTGGGGCTCGGCATTCCCGGTCAGCGCGTGCTGCTCGTGGCGCCAGGCCCGTGCGCGGGTGGGGCCACACCCAGCCTGTTCGCCCTGCCGGACACGGCCGACCTGGCCGTGGGACAACAGATCCGCATGATGGCGTTCTCGCGCGACGCTGCCGGAAACCTCACGGCGCACACCAATCTCGCCTGGCAGACCGTGGATCCCGCCGTCGCTTTGGTGGACGGCGAAGGGAACCTGCTGGCCCGGCAGGCGGGCACTACGCGGGTGGCCGCGCAGCTCGGGCCGGGCGTGCGGATCGAGGTGCCGGTCATCGTACGGGCCCAGCGGGGGACCTGGTACGTGGACGTGCAGCGCGCAGCCCGGAACGCGGTCCAGCTCGGCACCATGAAATGGCCCTTGGCGCATCCGTGGCGGGCGTTCGAGATCGTCGCCGAAGGCGACACGGTGCGCCTCGCGCCGGGCACGTACGACCAACGGGACGACTGTTATTACTACTACTACTGTTACATCAAGGCGGGCGCGGTGATACTCGGGGACACGCTGCCCGATGGCACGCGCCCGCGGCTCCGGTACGCTGGCACGGGCTCGAACTACGCCCTGTACTTCTATCCCGGAGTGTACATCGGGGGGGACGCCCCGCGGAACGCGGCTGGCGCGCCTATGGCTCCTCAAGCCGCTCGGAGCCGAGGCGAGGTGCGGAACCTCGAGATCGAGAACTTCTACAATGCCATCGTATCCGACGGGTTGCGAGACCTGATCGTGGACAACGTGCGTATTGCCGAACGGGCCAGCGGGTACGGGTACGGCGTGAATGTCTACGAGGGCCTGGACACCCTGCGCATCACTCGCTCCGCGTTCATCGGCGACAGCGCCCAGTTCAGCTACTACGGCGTCTACGTCAGTGACGGGGCCGGGCTGGCCCAGATCCACGACTCCGAGTTCCGGCACTGGTACTACGGCGGGTTCTATGGGTCCGACGTGGACTCGCTGGACATGCGACGCAACGTGGTGAGCCAGAACGGCTCGACTGCCGTGTACTCGAGCACCTCCTACCGCCCCTCGATCAGCGCCGCACTGGTCGAGAACCGGTTCGAGGACAATCAGGGTGACGGTACCTATATCGGCGACGCCCGCACGGCCGTCTTCCTGCGCAACGTACATGCGAACGGCGGCGATGACATCCAGGTGTATGCGCCGTACGTCGGTTCGGGATACCCGGTCCCGGGGACGCGGTTGGAGATCACCGGTGACTCGGTGCGGCACGCGCAGTCCGGCTACTACTGGCTCGATGCCGAGCGCTTCGATTCGATTCGCATTGACGGCGTCGTGGTGACCGGCAACCCCGATTCGGCGCGCGCTTTGTACGGGTACCTGGGGGCGAACTACGCCCGGGTGAGCAACTCGCGGTTCCTCAATCTGTATTCCGGGCCGCCCGTGGACTTCTTCGGCAAGCGGCTGGTGGTGGACAACTCCCAGTTCATCGGCTGCAACGTGTGCAGCTGGGACAACACGTTGGGGGTCGAGGCGGACGACTTGGGCACCGGCGGTCCGTCGGTCTCGGTCACCAACTCGACGTTCGAGAAGATGTACCGCGCTGTGTACGTGTACGGGTATGGGACGCAAGGCGGGCCCGTCACCCTAGCGAACAACACCGTGGACAGCGTGTCCTATGCGTTCGACGTCTATGCGGACTCCGTTAGCGTCAGTGACAACGTGCTGTCACGCTTGCGGTATCGAGGCCTCTACGTGGAGCCGTCGAACGTCAACAACCCCTACACCGAGACTCGCATCCTCCGGAACCAGGTGAGTTGTCATTCCACGGTCGCCACGTCGGGTGTGGGGATCCGCGTGTATTACAACGGCGCCCGGTTCGAGGAGAACGCCGTGAGGAACTGCCAGTACGGGATCCACGTGTATCAGTACTCCGGATATCCCATGGTTACGGCGGCGTCGCGGGGTGACACCGTGTTCCCGCGGTCCACGGCGAGCCCCAACGTCGGCATCTACATGCAGGAGCGCGTTCGCCCAATGGTCGCCAGGGCTCGGGTCGTGGGTGGGTACGTCGGGATTGATGTCCAGCTGACGGACACCGGCAGCACGCGGATCGACAGCAGTGCGGTATCAGCCACGGGATACGCCGGGATTCGGCTGTCCGGCGGCACTGGGCCGGCCACGGGTGTGCGGAACAACATTGCGGGCAACCTGGCTGACGGGATCCGCAACGACGGTGGTGGAACCAGGAGCTTTACGCTCGGGAAGTTCAATTCCGGCGGCGTCGGCAACGGGGTATATGCCGTGCGGAGCGTGGCCGCCTTCGACGCCACCCAGAACTGGTGGGGTCTCGACACCGGCCCTGGCGGCTCTCAGGGCACGCCGGGCACCGCTGCGGACAGCGTCAATTCGGCCCTGGTCAGCACGGGAAGCTTTTTGACTTCCGAGCCGACTGACGTGCCACCGCTCGCGCCGCCGGCTTTGGGAGCCAGGGCTGCTGCGGCGCCATCGGGTGCTCCTGCCTCGACTCCAACGGCGGTGGGCCGGGTTGACGAACGCGCCGCCCTCGAAGCGCGCGCGGCCGCGAAGCGGGCGGCGCGCGAGGCGTGGAAAGCCGAGCAGGCTGTGGAGGAGGCCGAGCGGCGCCGCGTGGCCCATGAGCTGAGGGCGCGCCATCTGCGGGAGCGTGCGGCGGCACCTGCCCGGGTCCGCCCACCGCAATAGAAAGCCACTCCGCAATCCGGAATCCGTCGGGGTGGGGGCGCGGGGGCAGGAAGGGGCGGAGTGCGCCAGGCGGGATTCGAACCCACGACCTTTGGCTCCGGAGGCCAACGCTCTATCCAGCTGAGCTACTGGCGCCTGACAGCGGGCAGGGGAGCCCAAGCGGGTGAAGCGGGGAGCGACGCTTCGTCCCTTTGCCCTCACCCTTTCTTGTTCTTCCTGCCGTGCAGTCGGGGCGAGTGGATTTGAACCACCGACCTCCTGGTCCCGAACCAGGCGCGCTAACCGGACTGCGCCACGCCCCGCAACGTACCCTTACGTCTTTGCTTTGTTCGTCGCCAGTGGTGCGCCCAGGAGGACTCGAACCCCCAGCCTTCTGGTCCGTAGCCAGACGCTCTATCCAATTGAGCTATGGGCGCGATGGGCGGTACTAGATTCGAACTAGTGACCTCCACGATGTCAACGTGGCGCTCTAACCAGCTGAGCTAACCGCCCCGGATTGCGAGCCGAGTGGTCGTCCCGCGGTGCCTGTCCGGGCCCAGAACGGCGTAAGGGGTAAGGGGCGAGGAGTTCACCCCTTACCCCTGACCCCTTACGCCGTTCCAACCGGATTTGAGTAGCGGGGGTGGGATTTGAACCCACGACCTCCGGGTTATGAGCCCGGCGAGCT
>CAZVKD010000092.1:5320-10578 GCA_964627675.1 uncultured Gemmatimonadaceae bacterium | reverse complement strand
TCCAGGCGCTCAAGGTGGTGCGGGCTGCGGCGGAGACCGCGGTCGCCGCCGCGGCGGGGGCGGCGGGGCTGGTGGCCCAACCGGATCCGGCGCCCCCCGCGCCGCTGAGCGCTGAGGCTTTTGCCGCGCCCGAAGCCCGGACGCCGGCCTCGGTGTTTGCCGGGCTGGAAGGCGGCGAGTACGGCATGCTCCTGTTCGACCCGCGCGGGCGCACGCTGGCCGGTGTCCTGCGCGAGGGCGGCGAGGGGCGCAACGTGAGCGACGAAGTGGCGGCCTATCTGGCCGGGGTCTCGCAGGAGGCCGCGCGAACGACGCGGCTGCTCGACCTCGGGGAGTGGCGCTGGATCCTGGCGGAAGCGGAAGGGGGCACGCTGCACGTGTCGCGGCCGGCGGAGGATGCGCTCCTGCTCCTCGCCCGCGATCGCAGCGTCCCCGCGGGTCGAATGGGGATTCTGGCCGTCCGCGCGGCCGACATCGCGCGGCGCTGGCTCGAGGCCCAGCGCCTGTGACCGACCGGATTCGCCGGGCGCTGGATGCCATCACGCGCATCCGGGGCGTGCACGGCGCGGTGCTGGTCACCGGCGACGACGGGCTGGTGGTGGCGGAAGCGCTGATGGAAGGCGTGCGCGGCAACGCGGTGGCCGCGCTGGCGGCAAGCCTGTTTCAGCGCTTCCAGCGGGCCACCGAGGCCGCGGGCGCCCGGGCGCCGGAGTTCCTGCACCTCCAGGCGACCGACGGGTCGCTGCTCGTGGTGCCGGCCGCGAACGGCGTGCTGATCGTGGCCGTCGCCGCGGCCGACATCAACGTGGGTCTGGCTCGGCTGGAGATGCTCCGGGCGACCGAGGCATTCCAGTGAGCCTCACCCGGGCGGTCGAGCCCTGGACGCTGGATCCGTTGCGGCGGTTCGTGACGGAATCCGGCGCGCGGCTCGCGCTGCTCACCACGCCGGCCGGTCAGGTGGTGGCCCAACACGGGTTCACCCGGGCCGTGGACGTGATGGCGGCCGCCGCCCTGGGCGCCGCCATCGCGGCATCCACCGCCGAGATCAATCGCATGCTCGACGAGCCGAGATTCCGCGCGCTCACGCACCAGGGGGTTCGCCACGGCATCTTTCTGGCGAGCTTCGAGACGCCGCGGGGCCCCATGCTGGCGCTGGTCGTCTTCGGGCAGGATTCGTCGGTGGGATTGGTGCAACTGTTCATGGAGGACCTGGTGCGCGAGCTGGCGGCGGCGGCGCCGGCGCCCGAGGGACCGCCGCGGGCGGTGCTGGCGGCGGACTTCGAGCGCGACCTCAACCAGAGCCTGGCCGCGCTCTTCGGGCGGGAGACCTAATGTCGCTGGTCAACTTCACGACACGCGAGATCACCTGCAAGCTGGTCTACTATGGTCCCGGGCGATCGGGCAAGACGACGAACCACCAGTACATCTACCAGCGCGTCCCCGACGCCCGCCTCGGGCGCATGGTCTCCCTGGCGACGCAGACGGACCGGACCCTGTTCTTCGACTTTCTGCCCATCGAGCTGGGCGCCATTTCGGGATTCACCACGCGCTTCCAGCTCTACACCGTCCCGGGGCAGGTCTACTACAACGCGACGCGGAAGCTGGTGCTGCAGGGGGCGGACGGCGTGGTGTTCGTTGCGGACAGTCAGGCCCGGCAACTGGACGAGAACATCGAGAGCATGCAGAACCTGCACGCGAACCTGCTCGAGCACGGGATGGACGTGCGGAGCCTCCCCATCGTGCTGCAGTACAACAAACAGGACCTCCCGGCCGACCTCATTCTGACGCCGGCCGAACTGGACGACGCCCTCAACTTTCGCGGTTGGCCGAGCTTCTCGGCCGACGCGCTCAAGGGTCGCGGCGTGTTCGAGACGCTGCGCGGTCTGTCCGAACGCGTACTCCGGCGGCTGAGCGAAGCGGAGTCCGCATAGCGATGGAGCTGAACCGGCAGTACCGATTCGACACGTTCGTGGTCGGGGCCAGCAACCAGATGGCGGCCCAGGCCGCGCGGACGGTGGCCGAAAGCCCGGGCTCGGCCTACAACCCGTTGTTTCTCTACGGTCCCAGCGGCCTGGGGAAGACGCACCTGCTCACGGCGATCGGCCATCACGCGCACCAGGTTGCGGGGGCCGTGGCGGTCGAATACCTGACGCTGGAAGAGTTGGTGGAGGCGTTCCACGCGGCCGTCGCCGCGGGACAGAGCGAGGCGTTCCGCACGCGCTTCTCGGCGGTGGACGTGCTGTTGCTAGACGACGTGCAGTTCCTCACGCATCGGCGCGAGATGCAGGCGGAGTTGCTGCGCCTGACGAACGAGTTGCGGGGCAGGGGGAAGCAGATCGTGCTCGCCGGGGATCGGGCGCCGCCCGAGATCGAGAGCCTCGACGAGCGCTTGATCGCCGCGTTCGCCGGCGGGCTCGTGGTAGACGTGCAGCGCCCCGAGTTCGAGACCCGATTGTCCATTCTGGAGCGCCGGGCCCTCGATCGCGGCGTGCAGTTCGCGCCCGGTGTGCTCGAGGCGGCGGCCGGCCCGGAGGTGGCGAACGTCCGTGAACTGCTCGGCCTGCTGAACCGGCTGGTGGCCTTTCAAGCGGTGAGCGACGAGCCCTTGCGGGCGGAATCGGTGGCGGCGCTGCTCGGCGTGCCCGCGACGGCGCCGGTTGCGGCGGCGGCCGCCGGCGCGCCACCGGCGGCGCCAGGCGATGGCGATGAGTTCTCCTCGTTTCTGTCTGACGTGACCAGCACGGTGGTGCAACAGGTCGAAGCCTGGCGGCGCCGCATTGGGGAGGCCATCCTGTTGTGGGAAGGGGAGGGCTATCGCACCACCCGGCTCGAGGAACTGCTCAAGCACGACACGCCGGTGGGCGCCGAGGCGGCGGTACGAAAGTTCGAGGCGGACGTGGACCGATTGCGCGAGCTGGAAGCGGAGATGGCCGCGCTTGACCCGGCCGCGGCGGGGGACGCGGTGTTCAGGAACCCGGACCGGGTGCAGGACGCGGAAGCGTTCGTGCGGCGGGCGCGAGAGGGCATGGCGCCGCCGCCGGGTCCCTCGCCGCTGTGGACCTTCGAGGAGTACCTCTCCGGGGAGGTCAACAAGGTGGCGCTGCGGGCCGCCCGCGCGGTGGCGGAATCCCCAGGCACGCGGTACAACCCGCTGGTGCTCGTGGGACCGGCGGGCGTGGGCAAGACGCACCTGCTGCACGCCATCGGCAACGCCCTCGCCGCGCGTCCCGAATCCGTCGTGGCCTGCCTGTCTGCCAAGGACTTCGCCGATGAGGTGGTTCGGCTGGCGGAGGAGCGCCGCATCGAGGTGTGGCGGGCGCGCATGCGGCGCGCGACGGCGCTGCTGCTCGACGACGTCCATTTGCTGGCCGGGCTCTCGGCGGCGCAGGAGGAGCTGTTCCATCTGGTGAACCATCTTCAAGCCGCTGGGCGGCAGCTGGTGTTCACCATCGGCACGTTGCCGGGCGACGTCCGGGGACTGGATCAGCGGCTGGTGGCGCGGCTGGACGAAGGGTTGCCCGCCACCGTCGCGCCGCCAGACCGCGAACTGCGTCTGGCGATTGTCCGCCGCCAGTTGGAGGCGCGGTTGGGCACGGCCGACGCCGACCTGGTGGAATACCTTGCGGCCCGGCCGGCGGAGTCCGTACGGGTCGTGCTGGGATTCGTGCAGCGCCTGCTGACGGTCGCGGAAGGGCAGGGGACGCCGCCCAGCGCGTCGCTGGCCCGCGAGGTGTTCGAAGGCGCGCTGCCGCGACCACGCCGTCCGTCGGCGGGCCTGCGAACCAGCGGCATCATCGTGTCCCCCAGCGCCACGGTGCGGAGCCGCGAGAAATTCGTCTGGTACTGGCCCGATTCGAAGGACCGCATCGTGGAGGAGCTGGACTGATGGCGATCCGCGGGAGCCTCAAGGAAGCGTCCTTGGCCGACGTGCTGCAACTGCTCGCGCTAGGTCAGAAGACCGGGTGCCTCTCCGTCATCGACCGCAGCAATATTGCGCACCTGTACTTCGACAAGGGGCGGATCTGCTACGCGTCGATCGTCAACCGGCGGGACCGGCTGGGCGACATCCTGGTCAAGAACGGGCGCATCTCGCAGACCCAGCTCGATCGCGCCATCGCGCGCCAGGCGCAGGAGCGCGACAAACGGTTGGGCGAATTGTTGATTGACGAAGGGGCCATTACCCGGGCCGATCTCGAGCGCTACATGCGCGTGCAGATCCAGGAGGCGGTGTATTTCCTGTTCACCTGGACGCGGGGAACGTTCAACTTCGAGACGGATGTTCGGCCCGAAGGGCAGGATGTGCTCGTGTCCATCAACCCCGAGTCCCTGTTGCTCGAGGGGGCGCGGCGGGTGGACGAGTGGAGCCTGATCGAGAAGAAGATTCCGAGCTTCGATCTCATCTTCAGCGTGGACCGCGAGCGTCTCGAGGCGTCGGGGGCCGACCTCAGCGAGGCGCAGCGACGCATTCTCCCGCTGCTGGACGGGCACCGCGATGTCCAGCGCCTCATCGAAGATGCCGGGCTCGGGGAATTCGAGGTGGGCAAGGCGCTGTTCGGGCTGATCACCGCCGGCTTCGCCCACCGGGCGGGGCGGAGCCAGGCCGCGGCCCCGGCCGCCGACGACGCGAAGGTCGAGGAGCATCGCAATCTGGGGCTGGCGTTCTACCGCACCGGCATGCTGGACGAGGCGAGCCGGGAGTTCCGGCGGGTCGCGGAACTGCAGCCCACCGATGGCAGCGCACATTTTTATCTGGGGCTCGTGGCGCTGAAACAGGCCCGATGGGAGGAGGCGGCGGAAGTCCTCGCGCAGGCGGCCGAGCGCGGCGGCGAGCGGCCTGCCGTGCTGCACAATCTGGCGTATGCCTACGAGCGCACGGGGCGGCTGGACGAGGCCGAAGCGATGTACGGCGAGGCGGCGGTCCGCGCGCAGCACGACCCCAGACATCTGCTCGGCTGGGCGGTCGCCGCGATGCAGCGAGGGGACTATCCGGTGGCGGCGGGCCGGCTGGATCGAGCGCGTGAGCTCTGGCAGGAGCCGCTCCCGGCCATTTGGTACTGGGCCCGTTCGCTGGCGGCGGCGACGCAAGGGAACTTCCCGGAGGCCGAACGGCTGCTGCGTGACGCCCTCGCGCAACACCCGCACGACGCGGTGCTTCGGAACAACCTGGCCGCGCTCCTGGAGATCGGTGGAGACCTGGAGCAGGCGGCGGACCTGCTGCGGGCCGCGCTCGCTGATGATCCGTCAATCCCGCAACTGTC
>CAZVKD010000092.1:3073-5310 GCA_964627675.1 uncultured Gemmatimonadaceae bacterium | reverse complement strand
TTCTACCGCTACGCCAACCTCGACGTCCGGAAGCTGTCCAAGAACCTCGGCGACTTACATTACCGCGCGGGGCGGTACGATGACGCGTGGGACGTGTACAAACGAGCCGTGAAGCTGCAACCGGACCTCGGGGACGACGTGTATTTCCGTCTGGGCAACATTGCCTGCAAACGGATGGATCGGGACATGGCGGGCATGCTGTGGCGTCAGGCGCTGGAGCTGAATCCCGCGCACGAGCTGGCGCGCGCCAACCTGGAGTCCATCAAGAGCACGGGCTGATCCGTCGCAGGATGGCGCGGATGCGTGGGAGACGGTCGGTATGAGTGACTCGATGGTGGCGGCGTGGCGAGCGTCCTACGCCGAGATCGCCAGGAAACTCGAGCAGCCGCAGACGCCCGAATCGCGCGAGGCGGTCAAACGCGAGATCATCACCCTGTTCAAGGGCGTGGACCAGGCCATCACGGATCTGACGGCCCTGAAGGAAGAGATCCGCGCGCTGGTGGACAAATACAAGCAGCTCACGCAGGGCGAAAGCGGCACGCAGGCCCCCCAGTTCACCGGCGCGGTCCCGCTGGTCGCGGATCACATCGGCGCATCCACCTTCATTCAGAAAGGCTGGAGCCTGATCTCGTTGGGTGACTACCCCGGAGCGATTCAGGCGCTCACCAAGGCGCTGACGCTGTCCCCGGGAGACTCCCAGGCCGAGTCCCTGTTGGGCTGGGCGCAAATGCTGGCCGAACACTACGACGATGCGCTCGCGACGCTCCAGAAGGTGCTCATCAAGGAGCCGGCCAACTCGCTTGCCCGCATTAACCTCGGGTTCGTGTGCCTGAAGAAACGCATGTTCGGTGAAGCGATCGAGCACCTCTCCAAAGCGATTCGGCTGGACAACGACAAGAAAGCCACGCTGTACGCGCATTTCTACCTTGGCCTGGTGTACTTCGAGCGTGAAATGTTCGAGGATGCCGAGACGTTTTTCCGCAAGACGCTGCAACTCGGGCCGAACCTGATCGAGGCGTACTACGAGTTGGGACGGACCTACTGGTTCGCGGGCGATCCGGAGGCCGCCAAGCAGGCGTGGGGAGACGGCTACCAGGCGAATCGCTTCAATCCCTGGGGGAAGCGCTGCAAGGAAGTGCTGGACCTCGTGGCGCAGGGGGGGGAACCGCCTCGCTCCTGACGCTCGCACTGGTCGTGGCGCAGCTGGCCGCTTGCCGGGCCGTGGAGCGACCGCCCGGCGGCGAGAATCGCCGGGCCGGCTCGGAGACCGACGGGCTGCCCGGTCCCGCGATCGTGAGCATCGGGACGGTGCAGGTGGTGTTCTGGCCGGAACAGGCGGGGCTGGCGACCGCACTGGCCGAGTTCGCCGATCGCGCTGGGCCGTGGCCGGGGCTGCCGGACTCCATCCGGCCACCCGTGCGGATCATCGTGGCGCGATCCCAGCGGCAGTTCGACTCCCTCACGGCCGGACGCCTGCCCCAGTGGGGAGCCGGGGCGGCCTTCCCCAGCTCGAACACCGTCGTGGTGCAGAGTCGCGGGGATCCCTTCCGGATCCTGCGACATGAGCTGGCGCATCTGGCGCTCCATGCCGTGGTGCGTCGCGCCCCGCTGTGGTTCGACGAGGGGTATGCGGCGCGTGCCGCCGGCGAATGGAGCCGGTTGGAAGCGTTGCGCGTGAATTGGGCGGTGGCGGGTGGGCGCGTCCCGACGCTCCGCGCCCTGAGCGCCGACCTCCGCGCCAGCGCGCCGCGGGCCGAGGCGGCCTATGCGCTGGCAACGACGGCGGTGTTGATGCTGGAGCGGCTTGGCCGGGAACGCGGGCTGGGACCCGTGGTGTCCGAGCTTGCCGCCCTGGGCGACATGGACCGGGCGCTGCGTGAGGCGCACCAGCTGAGCCTGGAACAGTTCGAGCGTTTGTGGCGCGAGGATCTGCGCCTGCGCTACGGGTGGGTGTCCCTTCTGGGTTCCATGGGCGGGCTGTGGGCGATGGTGTTGCTGCTGGTGGGTGGACTGTGGTGGGCTCGGCGGCGACGAGACGCCCGGCGGCGAGTGGCACTGGACGACGGATGGGTGGTCGCTGCCGACGACCTGCCTCCAAGTGCTTGACGGGCATGCACCTGAGGGTTACCCTCAAACTTTGTGTCCCAAAGAGAGTCCCGGTCCGGACGCCTGCGCTTTGGGCGCACCAACGCTGTGTTGCTCGGCGCCGCGGTCCTTTCGCTGGCGGCGGGGTATTC
>CAZVKD010000092.1:0-3063 GCA_964627675.1 uncultured Gemmatimonadaceae bacterium | reverse complement strand
ATTACCTGTTAGCCCAGGGTTCCACGGCGCTGGCGCCGGTTCTCCTGGTGGCGGGGTATTGCGTGCTGTTTCCGCTCGCGTTGGCCTTGTAGAATCCGGGGCGAATAGCTCAGCTGGCCTAGAGCGCCTGCCTTACACGCAGGAAGTCGGGGGTTCGAATCCCTCTTCGCCCATCACCCAATGGGCGCGGGTGTATGGCAGCCGCCGCCTGGCGGAGGAGGAGAAACCAAGTGGAGGTGCGAACGGTGCAGCACATTCGCCGCGGCCTGGCCTGGGTCATCCTGCCCGGGCTTCTCGCTGGCGCATTCGCGCCAGTTCTGGCGCAAGCGGGTCGCCCGCAGGCGCAGCAGCAACTCGATCGCCTCCTGGTGTTGCCGCCGCTGCCGGTGGATCCCGGGGACTCGGCGATGGCGGTTGCCATCGGTGACGAGTTCCGCTCTCGCATGGAGGGCAAGACCCGGCGCCAGATGAACGTGATCGCCAAGGAGCGAATCGGCGAGGCCCTCGAGGCCTCGGGGTTCAGCCGCGAAGCGTTGCTGGACCTGTCCGCGTCCGAGCAACTGGCTCGGTTCCTCCAAGCCGACGCCTACATCGTCGGGCGGCTGGACTACGGTTCCGCACCGACCGTGCACCTGCGCCTGGTGGACATCCGACGCACCGGCTTGTCCGGGTGGGTGCATTATCAGGCGGCGCCAGGGATGGCGCCGAAGGACGTGGCGGCCGCGCTCGCCGACCAGATGGATGCGCACCTCCGAGCCGCCGAGGCCGCCCGTCAGTGTGTCGAGCGCCGGGACCGACGGGACTTCCCCGGAGCCAAGGAGCGCGCCCGCCGGGCCTTCCAGGCGGTGCCCAACCATCCGGGCGCAGCGATGTGCCTGAGCCTCGTGTTCGAGGCGGCGCGCGAGCCGCCCGACAGTCAGATCGTGGCCCTGGAAATGGCCGTCAAGGGCGACTCTACCAACACGCGGGCGTGGGAGCAGCTGGGCCGGCAATACCAGGCCAAAGGCGACACGCTGAAGGCGGCCGAAACGTTCATCAAGCAGCTCGAGGCCGATCCCACGGATAACCGGCTTCGCAGCGGCATCGCGGCGTTGCTCATCACGCTGAGGGAGTACGAACGGGCTCGCCGGCTGCTGGACGACGGCCTCAAGCTGAACCCCAGCGACGTGCAGCTGGTGCAACTCAAAGCTCGGGCGTGCAAGGACGGGTCGCTGTGGAGCTGCCTGGTGGAGGCCAATACCGCGTTGTTCGAGATGGACTCCACACTGGCGGGAAACGCCCAGTTCTACGGCGAGACGTTCGGCGCCGCGCAGTCGGCGAACGACACGGCAGCGATGCTCCAGTGGTCGCAGCGAGCCGTGCAGCGGTTCCCGGATAACGTCGCGTTCTGGCGCGCCCGGGCCAACGCGCTCAAGACGGCAGGACAGGACGTACAGGCGTTGGGAGCATACGAGCGGATCTCCCAACTCGAGCCCACGGATATCGCGAGCTTGCTGCAGATTGGGGAGATTGTGCTGGCCGGGGTGACCATTGACACGGCAGTGCCGCTCGACACGGCCCGGCTGCGGCGCGTTGACTCGCTGCTGACCAGAGTGATCGCTCTCCGCACCACGTCATCGGGCGCGCCGGCCGACACGAACGTGTGGCTGAATGTGGCGTTCCGGTACTTCCAACCCGGCAGCCAGATGGTTCAGAAGCGGGTGAACTTCCCCCTGGGGACGCTGTGGCTGGAACGGGCCGTCAAGTATGACGTGCGCCAGCAGCTGACCCAGCAAGCCAACTTCTTCCTCGGGCTGGGCTACTTCTTTCAGCTGAGCGAACTCGATGCCCGTCTCCGGGAGGCGAAGTCGTGCGATCTCGTCGCCCGGGAGGCGGAGATGGTTGCCAAGGCGAAGGCAGCCATGACCGCCGGCGCGAGCTTGCAGCAGGGGACAGCCAACCAAATCCTGGGATACATCGGACAGTACGAGGGCTTGATCCCGCAGTACCGGCAAAGCTTCAAGTGTCCCTGAGGGGAATCGGCGCTTGTACCGGCGCGGCGGGGGCCATAGCTTTCCGCCGCGTCTTTTATCAGGGGCTGTAGCTCAGCTGGTTAGAGTGCCGGTCTGTCACACCGGAGGCCGCGGGTTCGAGTCCCGTCAGCCCCGTCCCGCCCGTCCCCCCATGACTGTCGAACGGCCCCGCGCGGTGCCTCGTGGGGCCGTGGTTTTTTCCCGTCCATGAACCTGGTCGCCGAGCCGGTTCATCACGTTCCCGTGCTGGCGTCGGTGGTCGCGGACCTGGCCGCGGGATGCCGGCGGGCGGTTGACGCCACCGTCGGAGGAGGCGGGCACGCCGCGTTGCTGATCGAGGCCGGGGCCGACGTCCTGGCGTTCGATCGGGACCCGCAGGCGGTCGAGTTGGCCTCGGCCCGGCTGGCGGCGACCCGCGCGACGGTGAAGCTCGGCTCGTTCGCCGATGGCGCGACCCTGGACGCCATCCGCCGGTTCGAGCCGGACTTCATATTGCTGGATCTGGGTCTGTCGTCCCATCAGCTCGACGATCCCCGCCGCGGCTTTTCGTTCCGCCGCGGGGCCGAGCTCGACATGCGGATGAGCGGGGCGGGCGCGCCGACCGCCGCGGATCTGTTGAACCAGCGTTCCGAAGCCGAACTGGCGCTGGTGTTCCGGGAAAACGCCGACGAGCGGCGCGCGCGCCGTCTGGCCCGCGTGATCGTCGCCCGGCGGCGACGCCGGCCATTCCGCACCAGCGACGACTTCGTGTCCGCGATTCGCGCCGCGCTGGGCCCGGCGTCCGGCCCCTCCGATTTCGCCCGGCTGTTTCAGGCCCTGCGCATCGCGGTGAACGACGAACTGGGTCAGCTCGCCCGGGCGTTGCCCGCGCTGCGGGACGCGCTGGTGCCGGGGGGGCGGCTGGTGGCCATCTCGTATCACTCCGGGGAACATCGAATCATCAAGGCCGAGTTTCGCCAGTGGGCCAGGGACTGCCGCTGTCCCCCGCGGCAGCCTGTATGCACCTGCGGGGGCCGCGCCCTTGGCACCATGGATCCCCGCCGGCCGGTGC
>CAZVKD010000091.1:0-10776 GCA_964627675.1 uncultured Gemmatimonadaceae bacterium | reverse complement strand
GGCACCGAGGAGGGCACTCAGCAGGTCACCGTCACCCTTGCCGATGACGATGCCGAGCCGACTGTCAGCTTCGCAGCCGCAACCTCGACCGTCGGGGAGGACGCGGGCACCTTTGACGTCACTGTTACCCTGTCCGCAGTGTCGGGCAGGGACGTCACGGTGGAGTTCAACATCAACGTGCTCTCCACCGCTGACTCGACTGATTACACCGTCCTGACGGCTTCGCCCGTAACCATCCCGGCGGGGAATACCAGCGCAGCTATCACGATTTCTCTCGTCAACGACGGAACGACTGAGGTGGCGGAAACGATAGTTCTCGATCTCAATAACCCGACAAACGCCAGCCTCGGCACCACCGTCCAGCACGCCGCGACGGTAACCGACCCCGCGGACAGCTGATTGGACCGCCGGACTAGTATTGATTAGTGTAGCATGATTAGGCGCCCATCATGATCTGCCCCCGTTGCTCCCTCGCCGACATCTCCGCCAGCGGCAGCTGCGCCCTGTGCGGCTTCTCCCCGTCCGCCGGCGTCATCCTCAAAGAATCCCTGGTCGAAGAAGTCCGCGAGGTCATCGAGCAGTCCACCGGCGGCCGCTTCGCCATCCAGGCCCTCCTGCGCCTGGGCGAACGCTCCCTGGTCTACCTCGCCCGCGAGCCGGCCCACGACCGCCACGTCGCCCTCAAGGTCATCCCCGTGGCCGACGGCGTGGGACTCGAACTCGCTCAACGCTTTGAACGGCAGGCGCAAACCAGCCAGCGCCTCCAGCACGCGCACATCGTCCCGGTCTGGGCCTTCGGCACCAGCCACACCTTCCTCTGGTACAGCATGGAGTACGTGCGCGGCCAAACCCTCGCCGATGTGCTCCGCGAGTCCGGACCCCTGAGTCTGGACCGCTGCCTCGGCATCGCCGAACAGGTAGCCACGGCGCTGGACTATGCCCATCGCCACGGCGTGGTCCACGGGGACCTGAAACCCACCAACGTCCTGTTCGACGACCGCTGGATCCGCGTCAGCGACTTCGCCATCCTCGACGCCTTCGGACGGCACGCGGCCTCCGGCAGAGCCGGACCGATGCTTCGCATGCCCGAGTACATGGCTCCCGAACAGTTCTATGCCCGCACCCCCGGTCCGAGCGGAGATCAGTACGCGCTGGCGATCATCGTGCATCAGATCCTGACCGGAACTCCGCCGTTCATCGGCGACTCCTTCGAGGAGGTCGCTCGCCGGCAGGCAAACGACCGACCACCTGTGCTCACCGACATTCGCAAGGATGTGCCCCCCGCCGTGGCGGAAGCCGTAGCCCGCGCACTGAGCAAGAATCCGGCAGACCGATTTCAAACGGTGCTCGAGTTCGTGACCGCCCTTGCGGTAGGGGCAGCCGCACCGGCCCAGCCCCTGGGAGCGCCGGCCGTGCGACGGCCCCCCACCCCGGTCCGCGCGAGCGCCCCCCGCGTGCTCCTGGTGGATCAGGAGCCCCAACGCCGATGGCGCCGCCGTCTCATCATTGGCGGGCTGATCGCCGGGCTGGCGGCCGGCGGGCTCATCATTCAGTTCCGCGCCACCGGCCGCGACGCGGGGCTCGAGCCCATGATGACAGCACCCATCGCACCGGCGCCTCGTGGGACTGAGGCGCGCCAACCTGCCGGCGTTCCTTCGGACAGGCGCGAGCCCGCGCCACTTCCAGCCTCGACCGCCCCAGACGCGCCGCCGCAGGTCCCACGCCGCACCACGGGTGCGCCCCGTTCTGCCACCCCGGCCGCCGTGCCGAGCGAGCCCGCCACCCTGTTCGTCAACGCCACGCCCTGGGGTCAACTGTTGATTGACGGGCAGCTCATCGGCAACACGCCACGCGGCAACCTGCGGCTCGCGCCCGGCCGACACGTCGTTCGGATCCAACGAGAGGGCTTCGAGCCCTACGAGCGAACGCTCACCGTCACTGCAGGAGAAATCGTCCGACTCACCGAGATCGAGCTGCGGCCGAGATCTCAATGAGACTGGCCCGCACCGGCGGAGTCATCCTGGGCCTGCTCCTCCCCTGGACCGGGCTCGGGGCGCAGGCACCGCCAAGTCTGGTGGACCGAGCCATCCGCGCCTGGGCCGACGTGGATTTCGATGCCGCCGTGGGATTCCTGCGGCGCTGGTTCGCATCGGCCCAGGCGACCACGGCGCCCCCGGCCGAGCGCGGGCGCGCGCTGACCTACCTGGGCGCCGCCGAAGCGCTGCGAGGCAACCGGGACTCCGCTGCCGCCGCCTTCGAGCGTCTGGTGGTGCTCGACCCGCGCCATCGCCTGGACGAAATGGTCTTTCCCCCCGAGGTGACGACGCTGTACGCCGCCGTACGCCAACGGACCAAAGCCGTCATCGTGGAAGTGGATCCTTCCGCTGAGTTCCGCCCCGACAGTGGCGCCTACGCTGTCCGAGTGATCGCCAGCTCGGCCCATCCGCTGCGCGCAGTGCTGCGACAACCGGACGGCCGCGGGGTCCGCGTGCTCTACAGCGGTTTCATTGCCGATAGCACGATCCTGAGTTGGGACGGCCGGGACTCGGCTGGCGCTGCGGTCGCATCGGGCTCCTACCTGCTCGAAATCCAATCATCCACCGTCCTTGGCGATGCCGTGACTCGGATGCTCCAGGTTCCGCTCGACGTCCAGGTCGTTCGACCCGACACGCTGCCGCATCCGCCTGCACCCGATACGCTCGCGCCACCCGCCCGTCTCAGAGTCGCACCGGGATCTGAAGCGCTGGCCGGGGGGATCGTGGCCGGCGCCGCCGCCTGGGTGCTTCCCTCGCTCCTCGCGCCCGGGGCGGAGGTCGTGCCGCTTCGCTTCGTGGTCGCCGGCCTGGCGGGGGGAGCAGGAGTCATCGGCTTCGTCCGCAACTTCCCAGGAAGGCTCGTCGCCGGCAGCCGGCAGGTGAACACCACGGTTGCGGAAGCGTGGCGCCGCGATCTCGCGGCCACCATCGCCGAAAACCGAACCCGCCGGGCGGCAGCGCGCGTGATCGTGCGCTCGGGCGAGCCCATCGCCGTGGACCTCAGGACGCGGTGAGACCACTCGCCGTGGTGGCCGCCCGCGCCGCACTGGCGTGCGCCATGATGAACCCGCAAGCGGTCGCGGCGCAGGCGCGGGGACCGCAAGGCCGGCTCGCCCTCGGTGCGTCGGCAACGTGGGAACAGTCCTCCGTGTCCGGCCTCGACATCCGGCGGACCGGCGTGCTCCTGAACGGCGAGGCGGCGTTTTCCCTGTCGGCGATCCAGCTCCGGGTGAACTACCGGCAGGCAAACCTGAGCGCGTCCACGGCGGGGAACGATCGCGAGTTCATCGAGGGTCGCGCGCTCCTGGGCCTGCGCCTGGGACGCTGGGTCATCCTTGAGGCTGGCCCGCTCGCGCGCGCCTACGTCACGTCCGGCGGGACGGAGCGGTGGTTGTTGTGGGAGGGGAGCGCGCGATTCGAGGCTCGGGTGCTCGGACCGTCAGTCACGACGTACGCGGTGCTTTCTCGCGTGCTCGCAGGCGATGTCACCGACCTCAGGCGGGCTCAGGCCGGCGAGGCCGGCCTCACACTCCGCCTGGGCCGATCACCGGTGTCGGCCCAGCTCGGCTACTGGATCCACCAGACGGACCTCGCCCGCGGCCTCAGGGTGGAGACCATTCAGGGCGTCTTGCTCGCAGCAGGCGTGACGGTGCGCTGAAGAAGGTTGGGAAGGTTGGGAAGGTTAGGACAGGCCCGTTTCGTCATCCTTCACATCCTTCACATCCTTCACAACCTTCACATCCTTCACAACCTTCACAACCTTCACAACCTTCCCCAAAACAAGGCGGCCGGCTCACCGCTCTCGCGGAGAAACCGGCCGCCTTCGCGCTGGCTACCCGGAGCCAGGGGATTGACTCCCGCTGTTCTTCTTCCCACCGCCACCGCATGGACTGGTTCGTCCGCGGGAGGGCAGTTGAGAGCTCCGGCTTCCATCCCCAAGCAACCTGGCCTGATCGCAAGGTTCGCCGGCGCGGGCGCTGCGAGTCGGATCGGGTCGCGGACCGACCCTTCGCACTGCACACCGAGGCGCCACATCGGTGCGGACGAGGCAACGCGACTGGCCTCGCCAGCCCGAGACAGTGTAGCCACCCGGATCGTCGGACGCCTGAGCCCTTGGTTTCTCGGCGGCCTCCCCGGAAATCCTGCCCGGGCCCGCCACGCAGGGCGTGGTCAAGACAGCGAGTCCCGACCCTTCCCCCGTGCGACGCGAGGCGCAATATAGGACTCAGTGAAAAACACGCAAGTGCCGATGTTTCTTCGGGTTACGACACGCGATGTGCATCGGATGTGGACGACTAAGTCCTACCTCCGCAAGGGTTCCGGCACGTTGTCCACTTCAATGTGGAGTTGTGTAACCCATGAGCGAACATCCCACTCAGCCTTCCAAGCCCACTTCCTCGTACACATAGGGCTCGGTGGGCGACATCGGGAGGAAGAGAAAGCCGCCACCGGTTGTCGCGGCCCACGTGGCCAGCAGGCTGGTGGACATTAGCGGTGCGCTCTGGGCCAACAACGCCTGGAGCCACCGGCGCAAGTGGCGCAGCTCCGGTGCCCGCCGCGCCAACGCGGACAGAACTGCACCCACACCCTGTGTGGCGCGCAAGAAATGCGCGATCGCGTGGACCCGCTGCACGAATGTGAACGCCCGCACGCCCGGCTCGTCGAACAACAGCGACCCTTCGTACGGGTCGGCGGGCGGCGCGTCCATCCGCGGGCCCATGTAGACGAATACCCGCCGGCCTTCGTGGCGCCGTTCCACGACCACGGCAGCGGTCTCGCCGGCGAGCCTCGCCGCGTGAATGAGGTCCCCATCCTCCAGAATACCCACCGCTTTGGTCCACTCGAGCGCGGCCAACGCGGTCTGCAAGGGACAACCGACCTCGTCATCGTAGGCGATGAGTCGAGGTGCTTCTCCGGCCCGCCTGAAAAAGTGGCCCAGAGCTTCGCCACGATCCACGAACGTGGTCGTGCTGCGCGGCACGGCATTCGGTGGGGCGGTCACGCCCCGAAGATAACGCCAATCCGCCACCGGGGCAGTCCGGCGGAGGTCGGCCCCCGGCGCTTGCTCCCGGCGGGCCCGCAAAGCAACGTTCGACACCGGTGGCACGCCCATGAAAGCGCCCATCATCCTGACCGGTCTCGTGGCGGTCGTCCTCGGCAGCCAGGGAAGAGCCACGTTCACCGGTCGTTGGGTCGGGTATAACCAGGGCGAGACCCTGCACCTGGAGTTCTACGGCGACACCATGCTGGTGGTGAACGACAGCTACGCGCTGACCTACAGCGTGACGCCTGACTCCCTTGTGGCCACCGGCGACACGACCCTCAGGGCTCGGTACTGGTTCGCGCTCGACCGCCTGTTACTCGAGACGCCGGGCGGCGTCGTGGTCACGATGTCCAAGCAAGATGCGCTGGCCCGGCCGCTCACCGGCCGATGGCTCGGCGACCTGGGCACGCCTGACCAGGTGCAGGCCGAGCTGGTCCTCACGGCGAGCGGGACCGCGCGCTGGCGCCGCTTGCCGGAGGGCGCCTGGCAGCACGGGGAATGGGATCGGCAGACGCGCATCATCACGGTCGTCTGGGCCGCCGATTCGACCGATTGGATTGGCCATTACGACGTGGAAGGGAACGCCATCATCTTCGAGCACACCATACCGGAAAGCAGGCCGACGGTTTTTCATCGGGTATTCCGGCCCTGACCGCCGGCGGCGAAATGCGGCAGCACGCTCGCGTGCTGAGCCGCATGGGTGAAAGCCCGACTAGATGACCTGCACCGGGGTGAGTACCCGTCCTCGTCGGTCGTACCACACTTCGGCCCGATCCACGGCCTCCTTCACACCGGCTGCCGCAGGATCGGGGTACTTGCTGCTCTCCTCCAGACGACCGGTGAATCGCCGCACGATGACCAGGGCCCGCGTGACCTCGCAATACGTGGGGTCGGCGTCGGTGAATCCGGAGGTCAACAACCCGCGGAAGAACCCCAGCGTGCCGGGCTCGCAGAGGACGTGAAGCGATCCCAGGATCCGGGGACTGAGAAACGCCCGAAGTTGGAGGTCGCGTCGCACCCGATCGAACAACACGACCAGGCGATGGGCGGCGCTCGGCGGATAGAATCGCGCCGCTTCCGCCGCAGCGCCGACGAACGCGTGATGGGCGTCGGGCACGAGATAACGCTCGAACAACGTCCATTCCGTCGGCGGGTGTCGAATCGCCAGCACCAGGAACGCGAAATACCTCCGCGCCAGCGGCGCCTCACCATCGGCGATCACGGTTCGCAGCCCAGCCACCCCATAGCGATGCGCCACCAGTGCCGCGGCGGTGGCATGCTGCAGTCGCTCGAGCGCCGGGGCGCGAAACGTCCGCACGTTCCGGGCGCGGGGCTCGGACCCCGAGGAAAACACCGGCAGGCGATCCAGCAAACGGAGCAACAGCCCGTCACACTCGTCGAGCACGCGCTCCCAAACCCCGCTATCGAGCCGCCACGCTCGCCGGAGCGCAATCCAGCCCAACCGGTCAACCCGGTGGCGGGCCCACTCGCGCTCCAGTTGTTCCAGCGAACGCGCCGCAAGCAGGGTGCGCAACGCCTCGGCAAAGTGAAAAAGCGGCTGGTTCATCGGTCCTCAGCGCGGCCTCCGCAAAAAGAGGCACACGGGGACACCCAAACGCAAGCCTAGCCGCGATCCTGCTCAGTGGGTTGTGACCCGACGAATCGGCGCGAAGGAATCCCTAATGGCGCCGGGGTCGGCTGGACGCTGCCTTCTTCGCCCGTGCGGGCTTTCGAGCGGGCCGGGAATGCCTGCCCTTGGCACCGGCTCGGCCCTTCACTGGCTTCTTGGAGGGCCTGGCGGCTCGCACTTCCTCGAGCAAACGCTCTCCCTCGTCCGCTCCGATGAGGCTCCGGCGGATGGCGTACTGGACCAGCTCCTCGACGTCCTCGATGCGGAACTCTCCAAGACCGGCACCGGCGCGAATCATGTTGGTCATCGCATCGGCAACGGGGTTTCGCAGCACGCTCGCGATGCCGGGGACGGCCTCGAGGAGGGCAGAGATTTGAGAGCCGGCAAGCTCACCGCGCATCAATGTTGGCTTCCATGAGAGACTGCCGGCCAAGCTAGCGGCCAGCAGGGAAGGAGTCAAGCGGTGACCTGATGGTGTCGCGATGGTTAATGTGTTGTGAAGCAACAACTTACGGCGCAGCCCAGAGGGAAAAACCCGGTGGGTAAATGTCCGCCGAGCGGCTTCAGGCTGCCGGGCTCGTCGGCCTGCTCCTGCTGGGATACCGCGGCTTGAGCGCTTGCTTCACGCGTCGCCAAACGTGCCATTCCGACTGACTTAGCAGCTCACCCAGCACGTTTTTGGTCTTGGCATCAACGGGCATATCGAAGTGCACGTCCAGAACGTAATCGGCCGCGTCGGCCCCCCGGCCCTTCAGCCTGAAGCCTCCCCTGGCCTGCTCGACCGCATCCACCTCAATATCGGCCACCGGGAGGTAGTCGTCCCCGGGCTTGGTGATCTCGGCCATGAACGCACCGCTCACGAAAGGGGTGGCCCCGGAGAGGCTACACCTCCCGGCCGTCCCGTCAAGGGCAGCCCGTTTGCCACCGGCACCGGCCGCGGCTAGATTTCCGCCCCCTAAGCTCCACTCGGGGAGTGGCTGTGGGACGTCGCGGCATCAAGGAGTATCGAGCGCACGAGGCGCTTCAGCTGATTCTCGCCGATCGGGACCGGGAGCCCTTGGCCTGCCCATCGTGCGGTCACCGGAGGATCGAGCGAACCCCCAAGCGGCGGCTCTCGCTCGCGTTCAGAGACCCCTTCCAGCACGTCACGCTCAAGTGCACCAAATGCGGCCGCCAGGCGGTCTATGTGCCGCGTAACGTGACGCAGCCGTCCGATGCGCAGCTCATGATGGGCTGAGGAGAGACGACGGCGAGTGGCTGGTGACGCGATCCAAATGATGGGGACGGTGAAGGAGGTGCTGCCCAACACCACATTCAGAGTCGAACTGGAGAACGGACACGAGGTCCTGGCGTACGTGTCCGGCAAGATGCGCAAGAACTACATCCGCATTCTCCAGGGAGATCGGGTGGCGGTGGAGCTGTCCCCGTACGATCTCACCCGCGGCCGCATCACCTACCGGTACAAGTAGAGGGATCGGCAAGCGCCGCTCGCGCCCCTCGTAAGCGCTTCCCTTCGCCTACTCCAGCGTCCACCGTTCGAACTGGGTCTCGAGCGCGACATCCGCCCGCGTGCGGCAGCCCGCCCTCCGGGCGGCGTGCACCAGGGCCACCAGGTCAGCCTGACTGCGACAACGAGCCTTGAGCAGAAAGCGATCCCGGCCGCTCAACCGGTGACACTCCAGCAGCGCCGGCGTCCGGAGCCAACGTTTGATCTGAGACTCATCGAGCGGGCCGTTGGATTCGACCTCGATGAAAGCGAGCACCGGGCGACCCACTGCCGCCGGGTTTACACGAGCGTGGTAGCCTGTGATGTGGCCAGCGGCCTCGAGCCGGCGAAGCCGCTGGAAGGCGGCGGCGGCCGAAAGGCCCACCGCCTCACCGATGGCCTGATAAGCCATCTTGCCGTCGGCCTGTACCAACCTGAGGATCCTTCGGTCCGTGGCGTCGAGTGCCATGGCAAAATAATCTATCGTAAAACCAGCGAAAAGAAAACTCTCATGTGTCAATCAGCCATTAATGACGGATAATTTTCAATCCGGGCTCGAGAGGATGCGGCCCCAGCGAATGGCCGTGAGTGGGGGCAGTGGAAGCACCCCGTTGGGGTCGAAGCTGTAGTAGATGAACAGCGGCCGGCCCCGGATCCGATCCCGGCCCAGGAATCCCCACCAGCGGCTGTCGTAGGAGTGGTCCCGATTGTCGCCCATCACGAAGAACGAGTCGGGCGGCACCACCAGGGGCCCCCAATTCTTCATCGTCGGACGGTAGGTCTCCTTGGGGCGCCCCACGAGGTAGCGAACCTGCCACTGCCGCATTCGCGGATCCTCCTGATCCCCGCCCGGCTCTGTGCGGATGGCATACGGCTCGTCCAACGCCCGCCCATTGATGTACACCACGTTCCCTACCATGGAGATGGTGTCGCCGGGCATGCCGATGACGCGCTTGACGACGTTGACGGGCTCCTCCACGGAGTCGAACACGACCACGTCCTGGCGCGCGGGCTCTCGGAAGGCCGGCAACCGGGCGTGAACGATCGGGACCTCGGCCCCATACAGCGCCTTGTTCACGAACAGGAAGTCGCCGATGAGCAGCGTGTTCTCCATGCTGCCCGACGGAATGCGGAAGGCTTCGACCAGCAACGCCCGCAAAAAGAACCAGATGACCAGCGCCGCCGCGATGGACTTGGCCCATTCCCAGGTGTGCTGCGAAAGCGACTTGCCTTTGCTACCGCCTGCGTTCACGTCACCGTCCCCGTGCCAGGGCCCGTGGCTCGCGCCACTCGGCGATGAAGATGTTCGTCTCTCCCGGCACCGAGCCGAAACGGTTCGACGCAAACACGAGCTTCGTGCCGTCGGGTGAGAACATGGGGAACCCGTCGAAATCACCGTGGGTCGTGACTTGCGCCAGACCGGTGCCGTCCAGGTTCACCAGAAACAGGTCGAAGTTGCGCGAGCGCGGGTCTTTGTGGTTCGATGCAAAGATGATCCGCTGTCCGTCCGGGTGGAAAAACGGGGCGAAGTTGGCTCCGCCCAGGTTGGTCACCTGCCGCTGATTGTTCCCGTCGGCGTCCATCACCCGCAGTTCCATGCGGCTGGGTCGAACCAGGCCATCGGCGAGCAACGCGCGGTAGTCGGCCGAGTCCTGCGCGGTTGCCGGGTGGTACGAGCGGTAGACGATACGGCGACCGTCGGGCGAAAAGAACGGACCGCCGTCGTAGCCCAAGGCGGTCGTCAGCCGGTGCACGTCCGTCCCGTCCACGTTCATCGTGTAGATGTCGAGATCGCCGTCGCGGGTGGAGGTGAACACGATGCGGCTGCCGTCCGGTGAGACCGTTGCCTCGGCGTCGTATCCCGGCGCGTCGGTCAGGCGTTCGACCCCGCTGCCGTCGGCCGCGGCGGTGTAGATGTCGTACTCGTAGAGCGGCCAGACGTAGCCCCGAGAAAAGTCCGGCCGCGGCGGGCAGGCGTCGCCCGCGTGTACCGTGCTGGAATACAGAATCCGCTGGTCGTTGGCGTAAAAATACCCGCACGTGGTCCGACCCAGCCCGCTCGACACCCGTCGAAATCCGCGGCCATTCGCACCGATCACGTACTGCTGGTCGCAGGTCGAGTCGTTCTCCTGCCGCTGGAAGATCAGCCACCGGCCGTCACGGGAGAAATAGGCCTCGGCGTTTTGCCCGCCCTGCGTGAGCTGGCGGATTTCACCGAAGAAGCTCTCCCCCGGCTCAGCGGCCCTGGCGACGGTCGCGGGCGGGTCAGCGCGACTGCAGCTCGCCGGCATGAGACCGAGGACGGTCAGAACAGCGGCTGTCGAGTGACGGGGCATGGGAGGAGGGAAGATAACGGGCGATGGAACGGGATTGGAGTGGGATGGACGTTCGGCGACGGTACAGGGGATCACAGGCGCAACGACGGGCGATCACAGGCGATGTCAGCAGGCGGGACGTGGGAGCCGACCCAGGGAAGCCTACGTCGCCTTACTCACCTCTCCTCGCCTGCATCGGCTAGAAGAAAAACCCCATCTCGAAGCGGCCGCCCACGCCCGTGGCCTTCCGCATGAACCCGCCAAAC
>CAZVKD010000090.1:9669-10812 GCA_964627675.1 uncultured Gemmatimonadaceae bacterium | reverse complement strand
GCGGCCCGATCCACTGCCGGAGCGCGAGCCACGCGGTGTCCACGGTCTCCGGCGAATAGTTCGGCGCTTCGCCCGCGACGCATTCGGACCACGCCGTCACACCGTCGCCGTCCGTAAGTTCGAGCAGCAGGATGCGGCGGTGACTCACCGCGCCGGAGGAAATCCTGAACGGTTCTTTCAGCGCCAGCCGGATTTCCCGCAGGACGATTCGCTGGATGCGGACGGGCTCGGTGGCGACGGTGGTCGTTCGAGTTACGGGCTGGGCCGTCACGGCTCGCTCACGGGCCTGGCTGAAGGAGGTAGAAGCACCGCCGCGTGGTTGCATCGCGAGAGAATCCTTGCACCACGTATCCTCGATCCAGGTACCAGAGGAACGCCCGTCTGGTCGTCGCGCGCCACCGTCGGGCCGTCTCGGGCGATGCGGCTCGGACCTGCTGGATGTCTTCGGGCACCTCCACCCGCACGGACCCCGTTGAGGGGAGGTCGAGCTCGGCCGGCTCGACGCCGCCCGGGAACGCCCGGACATTCACCACCGGCGCAGCGTCGAGCTGGTCCAGCCGGGGCCGCGTCCCGCCGGCGATGCGTGCCACACGATCGGACGCGATGCGCCACACGACGATGAACCGATCCGTGCCAAGCGCGCTGTGGAGCGCGCTCCCCGTGTTCGACCCGTACATCTCGGGAACGTAGTGCTCCACTTCGACTCCCAGGTCGTTGAAGTTCAGGTGGGCATTTTGGGCTACCAGCGGATCGTAGGTCCAGCGCACCTCGTCCACCCCAAGTTTCAGCAACTCGTCCCGCTGGTAGAGCTTGAGTCGCTTCCCCAGTCCCGCGCCGCGGGCTTCGGGTCGCACTGCCAGCATGTGGGACCAATGCACCCGCTTGCCGCCGGCCAGACCGGTGAGGCCGAAGAGGAACCCCAGCATGCGGCCGCCGGGGTCGAAGGCGCCGGCCGCAATGCCGCCGACTTTCTGAGAGATCATCAGGATGGTGGCGGGGACGACCTCGGTGAACGTCCCGCCCCAGGTTTCCCGCTGGATCGCAACGCCCTGAGACAGCTCATCCGGCGTGGCGAGGGGCCGAATCAGGATGGCGCGGTCGGGAGGCATGCGGGACGCGCAAGGAGGAGTAGATTTAACGGCG
>CAZVKD010000090.1:0-9659 GCA_964627675.1 uncultured Gemmatimonadaceae bacterium | reverse complement strand
GTTCCTCTCTGGCTGGACGAAGACTCGGGCGCCACGGCGCGTCGGCGCCGGTACAAGCCGCGCGAAGCGACCGGGTCGCGGCCCACCGGACCGAGGCGAGCGGGGACATGGCCAAGCTCAGACAGCCACGAGAATCAGCCACCGACGCCGGCGGCACCGCCACCCGAGTGTACCAGCAGCTCCGCGAGCTGATCGTCCGCGGCCGGCTGGCGCCCGGCGCTCGGATCACGGAAGTCGAGGCGGCGGCGAAGCTCGGCGTGAGTCGTACGCCACTCCGGGCGGCGCTCCAGCGGCTGGCGCAGGAGGGCTACGTCATCGCCTCGACCAACGGGCGGCGGGCCCGCGTGTTCGTCGCGCCGCTCACCCGCGAAGACTCCACGGAGTTGATGCTCATCATTGGCGAACTGGAGGGTTTGGCCGCGCACAACGCGGCGCGGCTGAATCCCTCGTTGCGACGCGAGCTGCTGGCCACGCTCACGACGCTCAACCAGAAGCTGGCGCGCACGGCCGCCGGGCCGCGACCGGACGCTGATCAGATCTTCAAGCTGGACGTGGAATTCCACGCGGCGTTCGTCGTGGCCGGCGCCGGACCCCGCTTGCTGGCCCTCCATCAAGCCATCAAGCCGCAGGCGGAGCGCTACGGCCGGATGTACGCCGCGGCGCTCACCGACGCCATCCACAAATCGGTGGAGGAGCACGCGGCCATCATTCGAGCGTTCACTGAGGGCGACGCAGACCAGGCTCAGCGGGCCGTGATCGTCAACTGGCGCAACGCGGCCGCGCGCCTCAGCCAGGTGGTCGAGATCGCTGGAGAGCGAGGGAGCTGGTAACGAGGGCACGCTGCTCCAGGAGCTATGGGGCGCCCGGCGGCTCCAGACGGTAGCAGCCGCCCCGGCCACGCGCGGCGACCTCGAACCCAGTCACGCGGTAGCCCAGGTCCAAGTAGTACGTGAAGGCCTGGCGCGTGGTTCGCCGCCAGTCCTGGGCCTGTTCCAGGGACCGGCGCTTGATCTCCTGAATGTCCGCCGGGATTTCGATCCGTACAGGCTCGCCCCGCCAATCCCCGGGCCGCGTTGGCGCGTCGGGCCCGAGGTCCCACCGGACGATGAACCGGTCCGTCCCGATGCCGCGATCCACTGGACTGTCTTCGCCCGGCCCGTAGAAATCAACCACGTATTCCTCCACCACGGCGCCCAGCACGTTGAGGTTGAGGTTCGCATTCCTGGCCACCAGGGGATCGAAGGTCCAGTACATCGTGGTCACGCCGCGCTCGAGCAACCGGTTGCGCTGGAACCGCTTGAGCGCCCGGCCAAGGCCTCGATCCCGGCGGTCCGCCCGTACGGCCAGCATGTGCGACCAGTGGACCGGACGCCCGTCGCGAAGACCCGTTAACCCGAGCACGAATCCCACTAGTTGGCCGTCGGGCTCGAAGGCGCCGGCGACCACCCCGCCCACGTGCTGGGTTGCCATGAGGAACGAGGGCGGCACGCGGTCGGCAAACCCCACGCCCCAGGTGGCTTCCTGCAGCTCGATACAGGCAGCATAGTCCTCGGCGGTCTCGAGGGACCGAATCGTTGTCGGCGATGGTTGCCCGAGCGCGCGCGCCAAGAGAGTCGTGAGCGTTGACGGTGCCCGACGTTAGAGCGTAGCGTCAAGACCGACAAGAGCAGTGGAGCTCGAACCATGCCAATGGACCGCAGCACCCTCTGGCTTCTCTCCGCCCTCGCGGCCTGTGCCCCCGCCGCAACCCGCCAGGAGTCCGTCCGCCCCGCGTCCGAGCCGTACGACGTGGTCATCACGGGCGGCAGGGTGGTGGACGGCACCGGCGCCGCGTGGTTCCACGGGGATGTGGCGATTCGCGGTGACCGAATCGCGCGAGTCGTTCCCGCGGGCCTGTTGCGAGATGCGCCGGCGCGGGAGCGCGTGGATGCCCGGGGGCGCGTGGTCGCCCCGGGCTTCATTGACATTCAAAGCCACTCTCGCGGCGCGTTCCTGTTCGGCGACGGCCGCGTGGTGAGCAAGGTGACGCAGGGGATCACGACGGAGATCATGGGCGAGGCGTCCACCAATGCCCCACTGCATCCGCGGATGGTGACGAACCTCGATCGCCTCCCCGCCCAGCAGCAGGCGGTTATCCGTTCCTTCATGGAGCCACACGGCTTCGCTCGCTGGCTGGAGGCGATGGAGCGGCATGGCACCTCGCCCAACATCGGCTCGTTCGTGGGTGCCACGACCATCCGCGAATACGTGAAGGGGATGACGCAAGGGCCGGCCACGCCCGCCGAACTCGACACCATGCGCGCGCTCGTCCGGCGCGCCATGGAGGACGGCGCCTTCGGCTTGGGATCCGCGCTCATTTATCCGCCCGGCAATTTCGCCTCGACCGATGAGCTGGTGGCGATGGCGCAGGCCATGGCACCCTACGGCGGCGTGTACATCACCCACATGCGCTCGGAGGCCGATCAGTTCCTCGAAGCCATGGACGAGGCCATTACGATCGGGCGCCGGGGCGGCGTGCCCGTGGAAATCTTCCACCTCAAGGCCGGCGGGCGGCGCAACTGGCCGAAGATGGCCCGGGCGATTGCCAAGATTGATTCCGCCCGAGCGGCGGGGCTCGACGTTCAAGCCAACATGTACGCCTACGTCGCCGGCGGTACGGGTCTCACGGCGTGCCTGCCGCCCTGGGCCTCGGCCGACGGCAAGCTGTTCGACAACCTGCGTGACCCGGCGATGCGGGCCCGGATCAAGGCGGACGTGGAGCGGGAGACCACGGAGTGGGAGAACCTGTGCACCCTTGCGACACCGGAGGGCGTGCTCGTACTCGGGCTCCAGAAGCCGGAGCACCGGCCGCTCGCCGGAAAGCGCCTCTCCGAAATCGTTGCGGTGCAGGGGAAACCATGGCTGGATGCCGCCATGGACTTGATTCTCGCCGAACAGCAGGGCATCGGCACGGTGTACTTCATGATGAGCGAGGACAACATCAGGCTGCAGCTGCAGCAGCCCTGGCTCAAGTTCGGTACGGACGCCGGCGGGGTTGATCCTGACAGCGCGGAAGGGCTGGTGCACCCGCGGGCCTATGGGAACTTCCCCAGGATCCTCGGTAAGTACGTGCGGGAGGAGCGGGTGATTCCGCTCGAGGACGCCATTCGCAAGATGACCTCCGCGGTGGCCACGCGGCTGGCGATTCCGGACCGCGGCCTGCTCAAACAGGGCTTCTTTGCGGACATCGTGGTGTTCGATCCCGCGACCATCGCCGACCGCGCGACGTTCGAGCAGCCGCACCAGCTGTCGGTGGGGGTCGAGCATGTGTTCGTGAACGGCGTTGCGGTGGTGCGCAACGGCCGCCACACGGGGGCGACACCCGGACGGGTGGTGCGAGGACCGGGATACAACATGGTACGGGGGGAGAGGTAGGAGGCGCGTGGCAGAGCCCGGACGTCGAGGCGGCCGGGCGGGCTGGTACGGCTTGGGGCGGCGGACGCCGCCGCCCCGGCTGATTTGCTGAGTGATGCTGTCCACTACATGAGGGCAGGAGGATATGTCATGAGATCCGGCACGAGCGCATTGGTTGTCGCCGTGCTGTGCGGCGCTTCCCCGGCGCTGCCGCAGCAGGTTGACTACCGCCGGGCGGAACAGATGCTCGACTGGCACGCCTCACGGATGGTGGCTGGCGACTCCGTCGAGCCGCAGTGGATGCCCGATGGCCATCGGTTCTGGTATCGCAACAAGACCTCGGCGGGCGCCGAGTACGTGATGGTGGACCCGACGGCGAACGTGCGGCGTCTGGTGTTCGATAATGCGCGGCTGGCGTCGGCCATGTCGCTGGCCGGGGACACGAGCTACGACCCCGTGAAGCTGCCGTTTTCCCGGTTCCGCTTCGTGAACGGCGAGCGGAACATCGAGTTCACCGGGAACAGGAAACGCTTCCGCTGCGACATCACGGCATATACCTGCGCGGTGCTCGACACGCTCCCCGACGAGAGAGCCTTCGTCCTGTCGCCGGACTCGGCGTGGGAGGCGTTTGCGTTCCAGTACAACCTTTGGATCCGGCCCCGTGGCGGCGGCGACTCGATTCAGCTGACCACCGACGGAGAGCGCTACTGGTCCTATGGCGTGACCGAGCCGCGGCCGCAGCAGTTGCTGCGGCGCGACTCGCTCCCGCCCCAGCGCCCGCAGGTGCGGTGGTCTCCCGACGGCAAGCGGCTCGTGGTGGCCCGCACGGATGAGCGACACGTGGATCACATGCACTACGTGTCATATACCGGGCAGCGACCCCGGCACTTCTCCCAGCCGTATGCGTTGCCCGGCGATACCGCGGTCCCGCTGCCCGGCCTTCACGTGCTGACCCTTCCCGCCACGCTTGCCGCCGAGCGCGGGACCAATGGCAACGCGGGCAAACGCATGGTGCCGGCCGCCAACGTGCCCGTGAAGTTTCCCGTGCGCCCCAATCAGATCCAGCTCGGCGGTGGTGCGGACTCCACGTGGAATAAGGCGTCCGACCGCGCTTACCTGACCGTTCTCACCCGCGCCTCCAAGGCGCTGTATCTGCTGGAAGTTGACGCACTGACGGGGGACAGTCGGGTGTTGGCCGGTGACTCCGCGAAGACCTTCGTGGAGCTGTCACCCCGTGATCCCCCGAGCTGGTATGTCGCGGACGATGGGAACGATGTCATCTGGTGGTCGGAGCGAGACGGCTTTGCGCATCTGTATCGGATGGATCGCAACGGGGCTCTCAAGAACCGAATCACCGCCGGGCCCTGGGCCGTCGGTGCCGTCCGTCACGTGGACGAGACGGCGAAGCAAATCTACTTCACGGCGCGCGGTCGTGAGGCCGGGCGGTTGCTGTACTACGCGCACCTGTATCGCGTGGGCTTCGACGGCTCGGGACTGACGCTGCTTACGCCTGAAAACGCCGATCACCGCGTCGAGTTCTCGCCCAGCGGTCGCTATTTCCTGGACGTCGCCTCGACCATGGACCAGCCGCCGGTGACGTTTCTGCGCGCCGCGCCGGACGGTCGGATCATCCGCAAGCTCGAGGAAGCAGATGTCTCGCGGCTGGCCGCGATCGGCTGGACGCCGCCCCACGTGTTCCAGGTCAAGGCCCGGGACGGCATCACGGACATCTACGGCGTGATGTTCCGGCCGTCGGACTTCGACTCCACAAAGCGATATCCAGTGCTCGATCACATCTATCCGGGCCCGCAGGTCGGCAGCGTGGGGCCGTGGAACTGGACCACCGGCGGCGAGGAGCGCGCCCTGGCCGAGTTGGGGTTCATCGTCGTCGAGATTGATCATCTCGGCACGCCGCTCCGATCCAAGGCGTTCCATGACCACTATTACGGCAACTTCATTGACAACGGCATCCCCGATCACATCGCTGCGCTCAAACAACTCGGCGCGCGGCATGCCTGGATGGATCTCGATCGCGTGGGCATCTACGGGCATTCAGGGGGCGGATTCGCGTCCACGGACGCCATTCTGCGGTTCCCGGATTTCTATAAAGTGGCCGTCTCGGGCGCCGGCAACCATGACAACCGCAGCTACAACATCTACTGGGCCGAGAAGTACCAGGGCCTCCTTCAGCGCGACACCGTACGAAAGACGGACAACTTCGCCTCCTCCGCCAACAAGACCTACGTCAGGAACCTGAAGGGGAAGTTGCTGCTGATGCACGGTGACATGGACGACAACGTCCATCCGGCCATGACGATCCAGCTGGTGGACGAACTGATCAAGGCGAACCGAGACTTCGACCTGATCATCGCGCCCGACCGGGGTCACGGCCTCAATGAGCCGTACTTCATTCGGCGACGCTGGGACTACTTCGTTCGGCATCTGCTGGGACGGGAGCCACCGGAGAACTACGAAATCACTCGCCCGCGGAACTGAGGGAGGGTGGGAAGGTTGGTGAAGGTGGTGAAGGTTGGAGAAGGCCCGCACTCCACCGCTTTCCCCACCTTCCCAACCTTCCCTGTCCTCCTGCCCTCCTACCGTATCACCCTGATTTCCAGCCGGTTGGCCGTGAACAGTGGAATCAAGACGCGGCCACGCCTGCTGTCGTAGCCGATGTCGGCTGGCGCATCCAGGGCGGCGAGGGCCGTGGTGTAAACCGCCCCGCGCCCGCGGTAGAGGGCGGAGCTTTCCCAGCTCGAGATCAGGAGCGATCCGTCCGCCAGCCGGAGGACGCCGTCGAGCTGACCGCTGGGCGGCGCGGGACGAGCGGTGCGCTGTCCCGACGTCAGGGCGATCTCGAACACCTGTCCCGAGCCGAAGCTCACCACGGTCGCCACCGTGTCTTCGACCAGGATGCCGTTGGGCCGACCGAGGGCCGTGTCGGCCAGCACCACCTCTGCCCGTCCGCCGGGCCCGAACCGATACACGGCGTCGGAGCCCGACGGCTCAAAGCCCGATAGGCCGGCCTTGAGCCCACTGTCGGTGACGTACACCGTGCCGTCCGGTCCGACGCTGATGTCGTCGAGGAACGTGGCGCCCGGCACCGCCCGGGCGCCGAGCGGGGCCCCGCTTCGCCGGTCGAACACGCGGACCACGTCAATGTCGGCCACGTACAACGTGTCGCCCTTCAGCGCCATGCCCTTGGGCGCGTGCAACGTGACTGCGGGGCTCGCCCCATCAATCCACTTCAAGGCGCGCACGGCGCCGTCCGGCGCCACCCGGGAGATGAAGCCGTTGTCGTCCTTGTCGAGCGGGTCGCCATTGATGTTCGCGACCAGATAGACGTCCGCGTCGGTGTCATGCAGCGCCGATTCCGGGGTCTGGAACCCCGCGTCTGCGACCGACAGGGATCCCCGGGCCCCGGCGGATCCTCCATCGCCGCCGGCGCACGCGGTGGTAAGAATCAGGACAAAGGTTCTGAACGTTCTCACCGACATGACCAAGACGCTCCTCACCCTCCCGGTGCGTGACGACGGCTCGGCGTCGAGTGTGAGTGTCGTGCCTGAACCTGCGGTGTGTGCCATGCCGAGCTGAGGCCCGCTAGCAGGCAGATTCCCCGAACGGTCCGGCCACGGCGCGGTTGATGATCGTGACGCGAGTTACGACCCGTTCCGGCAGGGCCTTGGGGGGTCCAACCGCGGCGTACCGTCGCTCGCCACGTTGCACCAATCCCACGGCCCGCGGTCGAATGTCCACCAGAACGTCGAAGCAGCCGTTGGGAGGGCGGACCTCGACGCGGAGCCTGCGCAGCGGTCGGCCGTCGAGGGACGGGTACACGACGTATCCACCGATGGTGTCGGCCCGTGGCGCCGTGGGCGGGGCGGCCTCGGCCGCGACCCCGAGGAGCGCCAGCAGTCCCTCGGCGGTGCGCTCGGCCGTTCCCACGCGGACGCCCCGCCAGCTGACGCTGGGCACCTCGAGCGTGAGCGCGTACACCGCGCCGTTCAGCGCGTCCACGGTCAAGTCCGTACCGTACACGTACCGTTCGAGCGTTCGAACCTCCGGATGCGGGCGCGGGGGTTGCACGCCCAACACCGTGAACACGGTCGAGATGGCGGTCCCGGGCTCGATCGCCAGCGGTCGAGCCTCCGCTTGCACCGGCGGTGGGCTTGGCTGGGCGACGAACGACGGGCCTGAGCGGAACACGACGGCAATGAGGAGAATCACGATCAACGGGATCCCGGCAGCCAGGACCGGCTGGCGGCGCGCGAACTCCCGCAGGCGGTCGAGCCAGGCCGGCTCAGCCACCGGGGCGCGAGGCTGCGTGGTGACCGGTCCCGCCAGGCGACTGGCGGCCAGCTGCTCGGCTGCTTCTTCCAGCGCCTTGACCGCCTGCGCGCTCGATCGCCGGCCCGCCTGGGACGCCCGAGCGAGTTCGCGCATGATTTGGGCGCGGTCGCCCCCCTCCTTTTCCTGGGCGCACGCCGGGCACCCGCGAGGATTGTCGCTGTTGTAGGGGATACCGTGTTTCTCGCAGCGGATCAGCGGCATCGGGGTCAGATCTTCGGCAGCGTCACGCCCTGCTGGGCCTGGTACTTGCCGCGCTTGTCGGCGTAGGAGACCTCACAGATATCATCGGGATCGGCTTCGAAGAAGAGTACTTGGGCGATGCCCTCGTCGGCATAGATGCGGGCGGGCAGGGGCGTGGTGTTGGAGATCTCGAGGGTAACGTGGCCTTCCCACTCGGGCTCGAACGGCGTGACGTTGGTGATGATCCCGCAGCGGGCGTAGGTGCTCTTCCCCACGCACACCGTCAGCACGTTGCGTGGGATGCGAAAGTACTCCACCGAGCGCGCCAAGGCGAAGGAGTTCGGGGGCACCACGCACACGTCGCCCTCGAACTCCACGAACGATTTTTCGTCGAAATGCTTGGGATCCACAATCGGGGAATGCACGTTGGTGAAGATCCGGAACTCGCGGGCCACCCGCATGTCGTAGCCATAGGACGACACCCCGAAACTGATGACGCCGGAGCGCACCTGAGAACTCTCGAACGGCTCGATCATCCGGTGTTCCCGGGCCATGCGGCGGATCCAACGATCGGACTTGATGGACATGGGACCGGAAGATAGTCGCGGTTACTCGTTGCGCCACATGATTTTGCTTGACACGCGCTCGCGGCCTTGGCTAACTTCGCCACCGTCGCTAGTGAAAAATTTCACGAGTGCGGAGTGGGATGACCCGCGAGTATATCACGCTGCTCTTGCTGGTCGGTTTCGTGATGGTCAACGCGGCCGGCATGATCGCGTTGTCCCACGTGCTGTCTCCCACGCGCCCCACGGCGGTCAAGTCGCTCCCGTACGAATCCGGCATGCCGGCCATCGGCGGCACGCGCGAGCGCTTCAGCGTCAAGTTCTACCTGATCGCCATGGTGTTCATCGTCTTCGACATCGAGACTGTGTTCATGATCCCCTGGGGCGTGGCCTTTCGCCAGCTGGGCTTGTTCGGGCTCGTGGAAATGCTGGTGTTCATCGTGATTCTATTCGTGGGCTACGTCTACGCCTGGAAGAGGGGAGCGTTTGAATGGGAGTGAGCGGGGCCGCCACGATTGAGCGCCTGTCCCCCAACTGGCTGACGACGCGGCTCGACGCGCTCGTCAATTGGGCACGGGCCAACAGCCTCTGGCCCATGCCCTTCGGGACAGCCTGTTGCGCCATCGAGTTCATGGCCACCGCCGCGAGCCGTTTCGACCTGGCGCGCTTCGGCATGGAGCGCATGGCTTTTTCGCCTCGCCAGGCGGATGTGCTCATTTGCGCCGGGCGCCTGCCCTTCAAGCTCGCCCCGGTCATTCGGCGGATCTACGACCAGATGCCGCAGCCCAAGTGGGTGATCTCCATGGGCGCCTGCGCCTCGACGGGCGGCATTTTCGATACCTACGCCATGGTGCAGGGCATTGATACGGTCGTCCCGGTGGACGTGTACGTCCCCGGCTGCCCGCCGCGGCCCGAAGGACTGCTGTATGGCATCCTGCTCCTGCAAAAGAAGATCCAGGGAGAAACGATCACGGACCGGAGTCTGCGCCAGGAGCAGCCGCTTGGCGCCACCGGTCTCAGGCTCCCTCCGGAGACGGTGGACGAGCTGTCGGAGCCGTTCGGTAACTCGGTCCATCAGACGCGGTCAGGTCTGTGACGGCCAACTACATCGCTCCCGGTGATGCGGCCGGCGACACGCCGGCGCCGGCCACGCCCAGAAGGATTCCCCATCGT
>CAZVKD010000089.1:0-10846 GCA_964627675.1 uncultured Gemmatimonadaceae bacterium | reverse complement strand
GGCGTGGTTTTTCCGCAACTGGAGATCGGCAATGACCCGGCGGCCATCCGGGATGTTCGCGTCGGCGGGGTCCCGCAGCCGCGCACGGGGGGCGGGGAAGGCCAGCTTTTCCTGGTAACGCCACGCGAGCAGCACGAGGATGCCGTACGCCACGGCAAGGCCGGCAAGAATCCGCACCGCGGTATCCAGGGGCCCCGACCTCACGCCGGGCAGGCGCGACGCGCGGCTCGAACCCACACGCGCGTTTCCGCTTCGGTGGGGCGCCGGCCGTGGTGGGGATTGCGGGCGTGCAGGTGGGCCCAAAGGCTGTGGGCGTCGGCGCCCGCCAGATCGCACACCGTTCGCACCCCGGCTTGTCGGAGGGCATGCGCGTGCCCGGTGCCGATGCCGCGCAGGGTTGCCAACCGTGCCAGTTCGACCATGTGGCGGGTCGAATCGAGCGGCAATCCTGTGGCCGCCGCCAGCGACTCGGCTCGAGCGGCTGCCAACTGCCAGACGGAACCGATACCCTGGAGTTCCGTCGGCAGCGGGCCGAGGTTGGGGACCGTGGAGCTGATGGTGTGGCGCTCCATGCCGAGGAGCGTGATGCCGCTGAACAGTGCGGCCACGCCGATCGCCGCGACGCGTCGCCGGCCTGGCCGTCCGCCCCCGCCGGTCGTCTGTGACTGATCCCGGTCGCCGGAACTGTCCGGCTCCGCTGCTTCGGTCCCGCCATTCTGGAGCGGCAGCGCGACCGCCATGGCGACCAGCGCGCTGTACATGGCCCACGCCTCCAGCGCGAAGAACGGGAAGCCCACGAAGCCGAGGGGGGGCATCTCGAACCACTTCACGTCTTCCAGCATCGGTACCGTATAGATCCACTTCCCGCGGGCCCAGTGGTTGTAGCATTCCCACACGCCGCCAACGAGCAGCCCGCCGAGCATGAGGCGGCCCACCCGGCGCCAGTCGCCTCGTTCGACGTCCGCCATGAGCGACAGGTCGGGCCGGCGCCGGTATACCAGCGGGTCGGCCAGCAGGAACAGCGCGCCCCACGCCAGCGGGAAGAACCATCGAGGCCAGGCCAGCACGAGGACCAGGACGGCGACGCCGATCCCGGCGAACTGGCCGGGATGTCGCAGCCCGTGGCGCATCGGGGCGCCGCGCCATCGCTCGCCCACCCCCAGGCTCGCGAGCGCGCGCTCCGCCAGCACGATCGCGGGCACCACGGTGGCGAAGGACACCGTGATCCCGATCCATCGCTCCGGACCGGCGCGGGGAAGGAAGACGTAGTACCAGTTCTCCAGCCGGAAGTTGAGCGCCTCGAAGACGAACCAGATCGCCGCGGACCATCCGAACAGCGACAGAATCACGCCGGCGCCGGCGAAGAGCGTCTTGACGCCTCGCCGCGCGGTGATGGCGTCGAGGAGGATCAGGGTCGGGTACCAGGCGAACACGTAGAACCACGTCGGCACCGGCTCGACGCCCAACGCCAGGCCGGCCCACGCGAGGGCGAGCGCGAGGATCGAGAGGGCGACGCGCATGGCTCGGAAGCTGACGGCGCAGTGGACCGGATGGTAGGGGGCGGGCCTCAGCGGCAGATGCCACGGATTGCGCCAAGGCGAGCGGCAACCGCGGGCCTGGGCGTTGGGCGGCGCCTCGGGTGAGTGATTAGGTTAGGAGCCGGAAACCCCGCACGCCGCGATGACTGCACCGTCCGCCCCCCTCGCCCCCTTGCGCCCTCCATCTCCGGGTAGGCTCGCCGTTCGCTGCCGCGGGCTGGTGAAGCGCTACGGGTCCGTGACCGCCGTCGCCGGGCTCGATCTCGAGGTCCGGGCGGGCGAGTGCTTTGGACTGCTCGGCCCGAACGGGGCCGGCAAGACGACCACCGTGGAGGTGCTCCAGGGACTGTTGCCCGCCGACGGAGGAGAGGTGGAGGTGCTCGGCCTCCGCTGGGATCGCCACGAGCGCGAGTTGCGGGAGCGGATGGGAAGCCAGCTTCAGGAAACCAAACTGGGCGACAAGCTCACCGTGGCCGAAACGATCAGGCTGTTTCGCAGTTTCTATCGCCGCGGCGCCTCGGTGGAAAGCGTGCTCGAGACCGTTCAGCTCACGGAGAAGCGGGACGCGTGGGTGAGCCGGCTCTCCGGGGGCCAGCGCCAGCGGCTGGCCGTGGCCTGCGCGCTGGTGTGCGAGCCGGACATTCTGTTCCTGGACGAGCCGACGACGGGCCTCGACCCGCAATCGCGGCGTCAGCTGTGGGACGTCATCGCGCGGTTCCGGGGGCGCGGCGGCACGGTGGTGCTCACGACGCATTACATGGAAGAAGCGGAGCGACTGTGCGACCGGGTGGCGGTCATTGACCACGGTCGCATCATCGCGTTGGGGACGCCACGGGAGTTGATCGCCACGCTCGGTGCCGAACACGTGGTGGAGTTCGCCCTCACCGATGGGGGACGCATCGAAGAATCGGCGCTGGCCGGGCTGCCCGGCGTGGTGCGCGTCGCGGCCGAGGACGGGAAGACGCGCCTCACGGTGGCCCGGATTCACGAGACCGTTCCCGCCCTCATGCAGCTGCTCGCCGGGCGCGGGGCGGGCCTGAGCGCGCTCGCCACGCACCATGCCACGCTGGAGGACGTCTTCCTCACGCTCACCGGGAGGCACCTGCGTGACGACTAGGTCCCCCAACGCCCTCATGCAGTTGACGCTGTGGCGGGTGCGGGACTTCACCCGCGAACCCGAGGCGCTATTCTGGGTGTTCGCCTTTCCCGTGGTGCTGGCGTTCGCGCTGGGGATCGCGTTCAAGAACCGGGGGCCTCAGCAGCTCCGGGTGGCGGTGGAGGAGGGCCCGGCGGCGGCGGGGCTGGCGGCGACGCTCGACACGGCGCCTGGCTTGCGGGCGGTGGTGCTGTCCGCGGCGGACGCGCGCCGGCAACTCCGTGTCGGTCGGGTGGCACTGGTGGCGGTGGCCGGCGAGCCGCTGGTGTTTCGCTACGACTCCACGCGCCAGGAGGGGCGCCTCGCTCGACTGCTGGCGAACGACGCGGTGCAGCAGGCGGCCGGGAGGCGCGATGCCCGGGCGGTGCAAGAGGCCCGCGTGGCGGAGGCGGGCGCTCGATACATTGATTTCGTGCTCCCGGGATTGCTGGGCATGAACATCATGGGTACCGGGATGTGGGGCGTCGGGTTCTCCGTCGTGAAGAGTCGAAACCAGAAGCTGCTCAAGCGGCTGCTGGCCACGCCCATGCGGAAACGCGAGTACCTGCTGTCGCACATTCTCGCTCGGCTCGTGTTTCTGGCGGGCGAGGTGATTACGCTGCTGTTGTTCGGGTACTGGGTTTTTCAGGTGCCGGTGCGGGGCAGCGCGGCGGCGCTTGCGGTCGTGGTGCTGGCGGGCGCCATGACGTTTGCGGGGCTCGGGCTGCTGGTGGCGAGCCGGGTCCAGACCATCGAGGGCGTATCCGGACTGATGAATCTCGTGATGGTCCCCATGTGGATCTGCTCGGGAGTGTTCTTCGCGTACTCCAACTTCCCCGACCTGATCCAACCGCTGATTCGCGCCCTGCCGCTCACGGCGCTCAACGACGCGCTTCGGGCCGTCATGATTGACGGCGCGGGCCTGGCTTCCCTCGCCCTGCCGGGCGCCGTGATGGCGGCGTGGGGCGTCGGAAGTTTCGGGGTGGCGCTGAAGATCTTTCGATGGCAGTAGGACGGGCGAACGAGGCAACGTCGCCGCGCCGGCGCCGGACCAGCCCCGTGCCTCGCGGGGAGGTGTTCCGCGGCCCGGCATGACATCATGCATGGGGAGCTGAGCCCACCATGAGTTCGAAACTGGGTTCCAAGGCACAGAAGAAGATGGACGTGATCTACGAGGCCCGCCGAAAGTGGGATCGCATTCACGGGTTGGTGGAGCAGTACGCCACGCAGAAGGTTGGAGAGGACATGTTCCTCGGGCAGATCTCCCGCGCCTCCGTCGAGGTGTCTCGCGTGTTCATGAACGCCGGATACGGTGTGATGGCGGACCAGGCCAACCAGCTGGCCATGCTCTCGAAGCGGGGCGTGGGCAAGCAAATGAAGGTCCGCGCCATGCGAGACTACGTGACCGCGGTGAAGGCCGCGATGGAACGACAGGAAAAGATGATTATCGAGGAAGACGCGAAAGCGTCGCATGCGGGGGACTAAGACCAGGCCCCCGCCCGAGAACGTCCCCATAACGATCCCGGCGGCACCGTTAGGCCTCGAGGAGATCGGTCACCGCCCGCACGACGGCGTCGGGGTGGGTCAGCGGCAGCAGGTGAGCCGCCTCCGGGAGGAGCCGCAGTTCCGCGCGCGGTATCCCGCTCGCCAGTTCCCGCGCCACATCCACCGGGAAGAACGAATCCCGCCCCCCATGCAGCACGATGGCGCGCACGTCGAGCTCGGCCAGGCGCGAGCGCACGTCGAAGCCGGTCATGGCGAACCGGAACGAGCGGCGGGCCCGCCAATCGGTGTTGCGCCACCCGGCGAGACCCACGGAGAGGTCCGACTGGTTGGGGAGCGTGCGGAAGTCCACCGTCCCGGGATCGTGGCCGCGGCCGATCAGGGCGGCGACCGCGCGAGTGACCGGCCGCATGTTCCACAGCGGGAGCAGGACGTTCGAGGGAATGCGGAGGGCATGGCCGCCGATGACCGCCACCAACAGCTGCGCCACGCGGAACATCGGTCCCGCCGTGGTGGCCACGAGCACCAGCCCGTCAACCGGTGCAGCCGCTCGCCGCTCGCGATCGAGCAACCAGGCAAGCGCGAGCATGCCGCCGAAACTGTGCGCCACCACTATCCGCCGCTCCGCCGTGGTCCACGTGGTGTCGGTCTCCAGGCGCCGCGCGAGCAGGTCCACGTACAGCGCCATGCGCCGCCGCTCCAGCTCGGGCGTCCAACCATCGTCGCTCAGCACGAGGCGGGTGAAGTCCACGGCGACGGCCGGGATCCCGAGGTCGGGGAAGATCGTGGCGTTGAGCGTCATCCCGGGGAGCAGAAGCGCAACACCGCGTGGCGGGTCGCGCGGGTCTTCCTGGCGCATACATTATGCTGCACCCGTGGCTTCCGCCCCAGCAACCTCCTGTGGCCGATGCGGGCAACCTGTCCCGCCCGGTGCCCGGTTCTGTCCTGCCTGCGGAGCCCAGCTTGCGTCGCCCCACCGCTGGGACGCGCCCGTGCCGGAGCGCCTGGCGGATGCCCTCGGCCCCCATTACAGCGTGGTTGGCGAGCTTGGCCGGGGCGGATTCGCGATCGTCTATTCCGTCCGAGACCTGCGGCTCAACCGTTATCTCGCCGTCAAGGTGATGCGGCCGGACCTCGTCGAGTCGCCCGTGGTCGTGGAGCGGTTCCATCGGGAAGCCCGCCTGGTCGCGCAGCTCGACCATCCCAATATCCTGCCGGTGAGCTTCGCCGGCGAAGGAGCCGGTCTCGTCTATTACGCCATGCCCCGCGTCAAGGGTGAAACACTCCGGGAGCACTTGCGGCGGGAACCTCAGCTTCCCGTCGGTCTCGCCCTGCACATCTTCGTGGAAGTGGCCCGCGGGCTCAGTCATGCCCATGCGCACGGGGTGCTCCACCGGGACGTCAAGCCGGCGAACGTCATGCTCGAGCACAGCGGAAAAGTCCTGCTGCTCGACTTCGGCATTGCCAAGGCGCTCTCGGCCGACGGGGGCAGCACCACGACGAGCGGCCTGATCATCGGATCGGCCGAATACATGTCTCCCGAGCAGGCCGCGGGCAGCCGGGATCTCGACGCCCGCACCGACATCTACGCGCTCGGTACCGTGGGCTACGAGATGCTGGCAGGCCAGCTCCCGTTCCCGGGTGACGGCGTACGTCAGCTGCTTGCCAAGCAGGCGGCCGAGGCCGCGCCCGACGTTCGATTGGTTCGCCCCGACGTTGCCGACTCGTTCGCCCGGGTCATCGCCGGCTGCCTGAAGCGCGACCCGGCGGCTCGCTGGCCCTCGGTACAGGCGATCCTGGAGGCAGCCCTGCACTGAGGAGGGGCTGGAACCGCTGCGGCGCTGATTGGTCCCCGCTCTGACACAAACACCCCCCGCTTGACGTAGTGACCGCATGTCATTACTGTCCGCGGTTCAATCTTGACCGTGGTCATATTTGAGACGGTTCCATATCCAGGCTACGGTTCCATGCGGAGGCCTAAGTAATGACAGGACTTGAGCTTTCAAGGCGCGAGCGCAAGAAAGAAGAGACTAAGGAGCGGATCTTCCGGGCGGCGGTAAGGCTCTTCCGTGACAAGGGGTTCGAAAACACCACCATTGACGACATTACCGAACGGGCGGATGTCGCCAAGGGGACGTTTTTCAACTACTTCCACAAGAAAGAGGCAGTGCTCGGCTACCTCTCGGCCGTTCGGCTGGCCGAGGCGGAAGCCAGGGCCGAGGAGATCCTCGGGGCCCGGCGACCCGCGCGTGAGAACTTGATCGAGCTCTTGTGCGAGGCCGCCGCGGGTTACGAGGAGAATCCCGAGCTGTCTCGCTTCGTCGTGATCGAGTCCATGCGGCGGGCCTTCGCCCCCCATGAGGACGTGCATCACCGCTGGCACGGTCTGCTGGTTCGAGTTCTGGAGCAGGGACAACGGAACGGCGAGTTACGGGCCGACGTGGATCTCGAGCGGGCGGCGTTCGTCCTGTCCACCGTGTACATGGGGACGCTGATGATGTGGTTGTGCGGCACGAGCGCTCCAGAGTGTCAGGCACTGCAATTCGATCTACAACACGAGCTGCGGGCTCGGTTATCGCTGGTGTTTGACGGGCTGGCTGTCTGAGGCGTACGGAGGCTGTCGTGCGGAAACGGGTCATGGTGCTGCTGGGGCTTGGGCTGGCCGGCCCCGCTGCGGCACAGGAAATTGCGATCGGGACCGGGTCACCGGTGGAGGTGCTCTCGCTGGAGCGGGCGCTGGCGACGGCGTTCGAGAACAGTCGGGTACTGGAGCAGGCCCGTTACGGGCTGCGGGTGGCCAACCAGCAGGTACGAGAGGCGTGGGGCAGCGTGCTGCCCGATATCTCGGCGACGGCCTCGTACTCGCGGAACCTGCTGGTGCAGCAGGCGTTCTTGCCGGCCTTCATTTTCGATCCCAACGCGCCACCCGACGAGCTGATCCCGGTGCGGTTTGGGTCTGACAACACCTGGCAGGCCGGGCTCTCGCTGTCGCAGCCGCTGTTTCAATGGACGGCGTTTATCGGCGTGGGAGCGGCTGGCCGGTATCGGGAGCTGGAGCGCGAGCGGGTGCGCGGCGTTTCGCATGCGGTCGTGGCGTCGGTGCGGCTGGCCTACCTGGAGGCCATGCTCGCCGCGGAGGAAGTGCGGCTCACGCGGCAGAGCGTGGATCGGGTGCGGCGCACGCTGGACGAGACCCGCGGGCTGAATCGTGCCGGGCTGGCGAGCGACTACGATCTGCTGCGGCTCGAAGTCCAGGTTGCCAATCTGGAGCCGGCGTTGTCGCGTGCCGAGAACGCGCTGGCCGACGCCAAACGGGCGTTGCTCGTCACCATCGGGCAGGATCCGCTCGCGCCGGTCGAGCTCGAAGGGCGACTGAACGAGATGAACGTGCGCGCGCTGGCGCAGAATTCGGCCAGCCATCAGGCGTTGCTGCGTCTCGCAGGATACGCGGAGGACGATCTTTTGGACGCGGATCGGGCGTGGCAGCTGGCGCGAGCGTCCCGCAGCGATCTGCGGCAGGCCGAGCTGGCGGTGGAGCTGGAGCGGGCCCGCCTGGGGGCGCAGCGAGGTGAGTATTTCCCCAAGCTCTCGATCTTTTCGAACTACAGCCTGGTGGCACAGGAAAACGGGGCCCCGGATTTCTTCGGCACGTCGCGCCAACGGGCCAGGTCGGCGGTGGCGGGCCTGCGTGTGGAGCTGCCGGTGTTCAACGGGTTCAGCCGCGAGGCGCGGGTGCAGCAGGCGCAAGCCACCCTGGGTCAGGCGCGCTCGCGCTTGGAGCAGGCCGTGCAGGAGGCGATGCGGGAGGTGCACGGTCTGGTGGCCGACGTTCGCGAGGCGCGGTTGCGGGCCCAGGGCCAGGAACGGGCGGTCGCGCAGGCCCGGCGCGGGTTCGAGATCGCGTCCGCGGAGTATCGGGCCGGTCTGGGATCGCAGCTGCAGGTAACGGATGCGGAAGTGGCGCTCCGTCAGGCGGAATTCAACTATGCGCGCTCGGTCTACGATTTCCTCGTGGCGAGCGCGCGGCTGGACAACGCGGTGGGCAACTTGCCGGCTCAGATGAGCAGCTTCGTCCTGCCCGACTGATCCGAGGAGCGACTTCAGTGACGAGGAGCGAACAGATGCGGCGGACGTGGATGATGATGGCGGCGGCCTGGGTGGTCATCGCGGTGCCGGCGTGCCGGCGAGCCGATGGCGAGACGGCACAGGAGGCGGCGGCGGCCGGCGCGGTCGGCGCGGCCGGCGGGCCGGCGGCGGGTGGGCGCGTGGTCAATGTCGAGGTCACGACGGCCGTTCCGACGGCATTCACCGATGTGATCCGGGTCACCGGCGAGGTCGGGGCCCTGAACGACGTGACGCTGTCGGCGGAGGAGAGCGGTGTCATTGTCGAGCTGTTTCGTGACAAAGGGGCCGCGGTGCGCGCCGGTGATGGGTTGATGAAGATTGACGATGCTGTGCTCTCGGCCCAGGTCACCGAAGCCCGAGCGGCGGCGGCGGTGGCGCGCGAGCAGTACGAACGGCAGCGCCGGGTGTGGGAGGAGGAAAAGATCGGCAGCGAGATCGCGCTGCTGCAGGCGCGGTCGTTGGCGGAGGGCGCGGCAGCGCGGTTGGCCGCGCTCGAGGCCCGGCTCGAGCGGACGGTGATTCGCGCGCCGGTGGACGGCGTGTTCGACGAGCGTGCCGTGGAAGTGGGGGAGATGGTCAGTCCCGGCATGCGAGTGGGGCGCGTGGTGTCGGCCCATCGTCTCAAGGTGACGGCGGGGATTCCGGAGCGATTCGCGGCGGACCTGCGGGCCGGTGGCCGGGCGACGGTCACGTTCGACGTACTGCCGGGCCAGCGGTTCGAGGGCAGAGTCGGATTCGTGGGCAGTACCGTGAACACGCAGGATCGGACGTTCCCGGTCGAGATCATGCTGGACAATCCGGGACGCACGATCAAGCCGCACATGGTGGCGAACGTCCAGGTCGAGCGCCAGCGCCTTAGAGACGTGCTCGTGGTGGATCAAGACGTCGTGATGCGAACCGAGAACGGTTATCAGGTGTTCGTCGTCGTGGAGCGAGATGGGGTATCCGTGGCCGAGGCGCGCCCGGTGATCCTGGGCGCGTCGAACGAGAATCGCGTGGTGATTCGTGAGGGGCTGTCCGCGGGTGACCGGATCATCACGGCGGGGCAGCGCCTGGTGGATCACGGCAGCCGGGTGCGGGTGGTGAACGCGGGGGAGGCCAGCCGATGAGCGCCGGCGGAAGCAAGTTCAAGGAGTTCAGGCTGACGTCGCTGGCCGTGGACCACGCGACGTCGGTGGTGGTGCTGACCGCGTTCCTGGTGATCGTGGGGTTGGGTTCCTATGTCTCGATCCCCAAGGAGTCGTCGCCCGAGATCGTGGTGCCGAACATCATCGTCAACACGGTCTACCCCGGGGTCGCGCCCAAAGACATCGAGACGTTGATCACCCGGCCGATCGAAGAGGAGCTCAACACCATCGCGGACGTGAAGACGATTACGTCCACGTCCGTGGAGGGCTACTCCAGCATCAACGTGGAGTTCGAGGCCGGGATGGACATGAACGAGGCGCTCCAGCGAGTCCGCGAAAAGGTGGACATCGCGAAGGCGGAACTGCCGCCGGCCGCTGAAGAGCCCGGCATCTTCGAGATCAACTTCTCGGAGTTCCCCATCATGCAGGTGAACGTCTCGGGGCCCTACAGTCTCGAGCGCCTGCGTCAGGTGGCCAAGGATCTTCAGGATCGCCTGGAACAGATCCCGAGCGTGCTGGAAGTGTCGCTGGCCGGCGGGCTGGAGCGCGAGGTCCAGGTGGATGTGGATCTGGGCCGGCTCAAGTACTACGGGCTCGCGTTCGAGGACGTCATCGGTGCCATCGCCAGCGAAAACGTCACCATTCCGGGTGGGTCCATCGAAGTGGGTGATCTGAAGTACCTGGTACGCGTGCCCGGCGAGTTCCAGTCCCCCGCGCCGATCGGGGACATCGTGGTGGACACCAAGGCGGGACGTCCGGTGTACGTGCGCGACGTGGCCACGGTGGACTTCGGCTATAAGGAGCGGGACAGCTACGCCCGGCTGGACGGGAACCAGGTGGTTTCCCTCGCGGTGAAAAAGCGGGCCGGCGAGAACATCATCGAAACCGCGAATCGAGTGCGGGCGGTGATCGCCGAGCGGCAGCCCGCGTTCCCACCGGGGACGGTGGTGAAGATCACGTCGGATCAGTCGGGCGACATCCGCGACATGGTCTCGAGTCTCGAGAACAATATCATCTCGGGACTGGTGCTCGTGGTTGGCGTGCTGCTATTCGTGCTCGGAGCGGGGACCGCGTGGTTCGTGGGGCTCGCGATCCCCACGTCCATGCTCCTGTCGTTCATCGTGTTCAAGGCGACCGGCATCACGATGAACATGGTCGTGCTGTTCTCGCTGATTCTCGCGCTGGGCATGCTGGTGGACAACGCCATCGTGGTGGTGGAGAACACCTACCGCTTCCGAGAGCAGGGATTCGACCGCATTTCGTCCGCCAAGTTCGCCACGGCCGAAGTGGCGTGGCCGATCATCGGCTCCACCGCCACCACGCTGGCGGCGTTCTTGCCCATGGCCTTCTGGCCCGGCATCGTGGGCGAGTTCATGAAGTTCCTGCCCATTACGCTGATAATCACGCTTTCGGCGTCG
>CAZVKD010000088.1:0-10856 GCA_964627675.1 uncultured Gemmatimonadaceae bacterium | reverse complement strand
CGCCAGGCACGATGCCTTCCTCGACGGCCGCCCGCGTCGCATGCAGCGCATCCTCCACCCGGGCCTTCTTCTCCTTCATCTCCGTCTCGGTCGCGGCACCCACGTTGATCACCGCCACGCCGCCGGCGAGCTTGGCCAAGCGCTCCTGCAGCTTCTCGCGGTCGTAGTCGGAGGTGCTCTTGTCAATCGCCGCCTTGATCTCCTTGATCCGACCCTGAATGGCGTCCTGCTTCCCGGCGCCGTCCACGATCGTGGTGTTGTCCTTGTCCACCACGATCCGCTTGGCTCGGCCCAGATCGTTGAGCACCGTGTTCTCCAACTTGAAGCCGACCTCTTCGCTGATCACCTGGCCGCCGGTGAGGATCGCGATGTCCTGCAGCATGGCCTTGCGGCGATCGCCGAAGCCCGGGGCCTTGACGCCGCACACCTTGAGCGTCCCACGCAGCTTGTTCACCACCAGCGTGGCCAACGCCTCGCCCTCGATGTCCTCCGCGATCAGGAGGAGCGGGCGGCCGGTCTGCGCCACCTTCTCCAGAATCGGGAGCAGGTCCTTCATGGCGGAGACCTTCTTGTCGTGAATCAGGATGTAGGCGTCCTCGAGGACGGCTTCCATCTTGTCGGGGTCGGTGACGAAGTACGGGGAGACGTACCCGCGATCGAACTGCATGCCATCCACCGTTTCCAGCGTGGTCTCCAGGCCCTTCGCCTCTTCGACCGTGATCACGCCGTCCTTGCCGACCTTCTCCATTGCCTCGGCGATGAGATCGCCGATCTCTTGGTCGTTGTTGGCCGAGATGGAGCCGACCTGCGCGATCTCCTTCTTGCCGGCCGTCGGCACGGACAGCTTCTTCAGCTCCGCCACCACGGCCTCGACCGCCTTGTCCACGCCGCGCTTGATGGCCATGGGGTTGACGCCGGACGTCACGCTCTTGAGGCCCTCGCGGAAAATCGCTTGTGCCAACACGGTGGCGGTTGTCGTGCCGTCGCCGGCCACGTCCGACGTCTTGGTGGCGACCTCTTTCACCATCTGCGCGCCCATGTTCTCGACCGGGTCCGGCAGCTCGACCTCCTTGGCCACCGTGACGCCGTCCTTCGTCACGGTCGGATTGCCGAACTTCTTGTCAATCACGACATTCCGCCCCTTGGGGCCGAGCGTGACCTTTACGGCATCCGCCATCTGGTCCACGCCGCGCTTGAGTCGGGCGCGGGCCTCAACGTCGAAGTACAGTTCCTTTGCCGTTGCCATAGCAGATCCTCAACTGGTTGGTGCTCAGCCGATTACGGCAAGCACGTCCGATTCCTTGATGATAAGGTACTGCTCGTCATCGAGCGTGACCTCGGTTCCGCTGTACTTCCCGTACAGCACTTTCTGGCCAACCTTGAGTTCCATGGGTACACGGTCGTTCTTCTCGTACCGTCCAGGACCGACCGCGACGATCTCACCCTGCTGCGGCTTCTCTTTGGCCGTGTCCGGGATGTAAAGCCCGCCGCGCATTTGCTCGGTTTCCTCCAGCGGGCGAACCAATACCCGGTCGGCGAGTGGCTGGACCTTCAGCTTGGACTTTGTTGCAGTAGCCATTCCCCGATCCTCCAGACGTTTGTAAGTTGTTGCAGTACAACCGGATAGCATGTTAGCACTCACCGCATGAGAGTGCTAATCGGTCAGTGAAGCTAGTGCGACGGGAAGCAGTGTCAAGAGGCGTGCTCCTGGCCGCGCCTTTGGCGCCGAGGCCGCACAGAGACCAGGCCGATGCGGCCCGGGCCGCAGCCGCTCGCTCACCGATGTCGCTACTGCACGATTCGCCGGGCCGCCACCCACCGGTCCCGCCACCACCGGCTGTCCGGGTCTTCTGCCAGGAGGCTTGAGAGGCGCACACCCGATGCAGCGGAGTGGATGAACCGGCCCTCCCCGACGTACAGTCCGACGTGACTCACCCCAGGGCCGTCTACGGAAAACCCGAGGATATCCCCGGGGTTCAGTTCCTCGATCTTCGGTTCCACATGGATCCCGCTGCGGGCCTGATCGCGGCTGATGCGGGGGAGCAGGAGACCGTGCCGGCCGTAGGCGTATTGAATCAGCCCTGAGCAGTCGTAGCCGCCCTGGTCGTCTCCTCCCCATACGTATGGCGTGCCCATGGCCTCCAGCGCGGTCTCGACGATCGCCCGCACCAGGCGGGCGGCCTCGGGTGAGGCGCGCTCCCGAGGGGCCGTCGCGCGACCCTCCGAGGGCGGCGGTGCATCTCCCACCGCCGGAGTGCCCGGCCTGCCCGCCGTTCGTGCGCCACGGCCGATGCGGCTACCCGCGGCCACCCTGAACCCCAGCGCCACGCCTCGGCGATCGCCGGGATCCAGCTGCCAGAATCCGGAGAGCGAGCCGTCCTCCGCCCGATACCGGGCTTCCAGTCCAAGCGAGAGGAAGGGGAGGATTGGGAACGCCCAGCCCAGGCCCGTGCTCCAGAGCGCGTCGAGGTCTCCATCGTTGTGGCGCCAGGCGAGGCCGGCCGATCCCACGGCGTACAGCCCCCGGCCGGAGCGACCGAGGCCCGCCGAAATCTCCACACCGGTGGCGGTGCGGTCGAGGGGTGAGCGGGCGTCGTCGAGGTGGGCAAGTCCGATCCCGAAGTCGAGCGGGCCCCACAGCCGATCGTGATATCCGGCGCTGTAGGTCGTGGCGACCGAATCGGCCCGCCAGCGGCTCATCGTGAAGTCAAAGCCCGCGTGCTGACCGAGGGCGGGCGCCGGAGCCGCTGCTGCCGGGAGGATGACCAGGAACGGCGTGAAGCGGATAACGGGAGTCCCCAGGGGTGGTCGGATCAATGTAATGCCATCACGTTCGCCGTCCCAAGGCCCGGGCCGAATACTCAGGACGGTTGATTGCCTGATCATGGGCCGTCCGTGTATCATGCGGTCGCCTTTCCTGCCTGGAGCCCGGCGCGCGATGCAGCAAGCCATCCACCTGTACCGATTGACGATCGGCAAGAAGGTTGCGATGGCGCTCACCGGGTTGGTCCTTTTCGGCTTCGTCCTCATGCACATGTACGGGAACCTGAAGGCGTTTCAGGGACCCGAGAAGTTCAACGCCTACGCTGAGGGCCTGCGCACGCTGGGCCAGCCGGTATTCGGGCACGGGCAGCTGCTCTGGGCAGTCCGGGTGCTCTTGATCATTTCGGTGGCGGTGCACGTGATCGCCGCCGTCCAGCTCTGGATGCTGGGTCGTGCGGCGAGGCCCGTGGCGTACCGCAAGGCGCCGGCGCTCGAACTCTCCTATGCCTCGCGGACGATGCGCTGGGGTGGAGTGATCATTTTTCTCTATGTCTCCTATCACCTGATGCACTTCACGTTCGGCAACGTGCACGGGTCGTTCGTGCCGGGGGACGTGTACCACAATCTGGTGACGGGATTCCGGGCCTGGCCGGTCACCACGCTGTACGTGGTGGCGACCGGCGCCCTGGGCTTTCATCTGTATCACGGGGTCTGGAGCGCGCTCCAAACGTTGGGGGCGGCGCACCCGCGCTACAACGCGTATCGGCGCATCGCCGCAGCGGTTCTGGCGGTGGGCGTCTCGCTCGGCTTCGTCTCGGTACCGGCCGCCGTCGTGGCCGGCGTGTTGCGTTGAGGCCTGCGCGGATGGCATTGCGAGCCCGAGTCCCTGATGGTCCGATCGAGCAGAAATGGGATCGGCATCGTTTCGAGCTGAAGCTCGTGAGTCCCGCCAACAAACGGAAATACGAGATCATCGTGGTGGGTACGGGCCTGGCCGGCGCGTCTGCGGCGGCCACGCTTGGCGAACTGGGTTACCGCGTGAAGTGCTTCTGCTTCCAGGACAGCCCGCGGCGGGCGCACAGCATCGCGGCCCAGGGCGGGATCAACGCCGCCAAGAATTACCAGAACGACGGCGACAGCGTCTGGCGGTTGTTCTACGACACGGTCAAGGGCGGTGACTTCCGGTCGCGGGAAGCCAATGTGTATCGGCTGGCGCAGATCAGCTCGAACATCATTGATCAATGCGCCGCCCAGGGCGTTCCCTTCGCCCGGGAGTACGGCGGATTGCTGGCCAACCGGTCCTTTGGGGGGGCGCAGGTTTCACGCACGTTCTACGCGCGGGGCCAGACGGGCCAGCAGCTGCTGCTGGGGGCGTATCAGGCGCTGGCGCGGCAGATCGAAGCCCGCACGGTGACCATGTATCCGCGGACGGAGCTGCTCGACGTCGTGGTGTTGGACGGCCAGGCGCGAGGGATCGTGGTGCGAGACCTGGTGTCCGGCCGGATCGGTTCGCACGTGGGGCACGCCGTCGTGCTGGCCACCGGCGGCTACAGCAATGTGTTCTACCTCTCGACCAATGCCAAAGGGTGCAACGTGACGGCGACGTGGCGGGCCTACAAGCGCGGCGCCGCGTTTGCCAATCCGTGCTTCACCCAGATCCACCCCACCTGCATCCCCTACTCGGGCGAGTATCAGTCGAAGCTCACGTTGATGAGCGAATCGCTGCGCAACGACGGACGCATCTGGGTCCCGAAGCGAGCCGGAGACACGCGGGACCCCAACGGCATTCCGGACTCGGAGCGCGATTACTACCTGGAGCGCTTCTACCCCAGTTTCGGCAACCTGGCGCCACGCGACGTCTCGTCGCGCCGCGCGAAGGAGATGGTGGACGCCGGTCACGGGGTGGGGCCGCTGCGGAACGGCGTCTATCTCGACTTCCGCGATGCGATCCAGCGTTTAGGGACGGCCGGCGTGGCCGAGCGTTACGGCAATCTGTTCGACATGTACCGGCAGATCACGGGGGAAGATCCCTACCGGGTGCCGATGCGTATCTACCCCGCCCCGCACTACACCATGGGGGGGCTGTGGGTGGACTACAACCTGATGAGCACGGTGCCCGGCCTCTACGTGCTGGGCGAGGCGAACTTCTCCGATCACGGCGCCAACCGGCTCGGCGCCAGCGCGCTCATGCAAGGCCTCGCTGACGGGTATTTCATCCTGCCCTACACCATTGGGGACTACCTGGCGCAAGCGACGTTCGCCGCGGCAGACGAAACCCACGCCGCGTTTCGCTCGGTGGAACGGGATGTCGAGGCTCGGGTCAAGCGCTTGCTCGGGGTTGGCGGGAGCCGGCCCGCGGAGGTCTTCCATCGCGAGTTGGGGCGGCTGTTGTGGGAGAAGTGCGGCATGTCACGCAACGCCGCCGGCCTCAGGGAAGCAGCCGCCAGAATCCCCGAGATTCGCGAGCGGTTCTGGAAGGAGGTGCGGGTCCCGGGCAGCGGCGAGGAGTTCAACCAGGAGCTGGAGAAGGCCGGGCGTGTGGCCGACTTCCTGGAGTTCGCCGAACTGATGGTGGTTGATGCGCTCGAGCGCGACGAGTCGGCGGGCGGGCACTTCCGAGAGGAGCACCAGACCCCCGACGGCGAGGCCAAGCGGGACGACGAGCGATTCGCGTACGTGGCGGCCTGGGAGTATGCCGGCCCGCAGTCGGCTCCCCGCCTCCACCGGGAGCCGCTCGCATTCGAGTACGTGAAGCTCGCCCAGCGGAGCTACAAGTAATGCGCGTGACGCTCCACGTCTGGCGACAGGCCGGCCCCGACCGGCCGGGGCGGTTCGAACGCTACGAGGTGCCCGAGGTCAGCGAGCACATGTCGTTCCTCGAGATGCTCGACGTGCTGAATGCGCGGCTGGTCGAGGCCGGCCAGGACCCGATCGCCTTCGAGCACGACTGCCGGGAAGGGATTTGCGGATCGTGCGGCATGGTGATCAATGGCGACCCGCACGGTCCACTCGATCGGATCACTGCGTGCCAGCTGCACATGCGCACGTTTCGCGACGGCGAGGAGATCTGGATCGAGCCCTGGCGCGCCCGCGCGTTCCCGATCGTCAAGGATCTGGTGGTGGATCGGCGCTCGCTCGATCGAATCATCCAGGCGGGCGGCTACATCTCGGTGCGGACGGGGAGCGCCCCGGACGCCAACGCCGTGCCGGTGCCTACGGGGAACGCCGATCGAGCCATGGACGCGGCCGCGTGCATCGGCTGCGGGGCCTGCGTGGCCGCCTGCCCCAACGGGTCGGCGATGCTGTTCGCGGCGGCGAAGGTGGCGCATCTGGCCTTGTTGCCCCAGGGCCAGCCGGAGCGCCACCAGCGCGTGCTGGCGATGGTGGAGCGCATGGATGAGGAGGGGTTCGGCGGCTGCACCAACCACGGGGCCTGCGAGGCCGCCTGCCCCAAGGGAATCAGCATTGATTTCATCGCGCTGTTGAACCGCGATCTGATCAAGGCCGCGCTGAGCTATCGGCCGCCGCAGGCGGAGGTTGGCGCCATCTAGCCCTGCGATCCCGGGTCGTCCCGCCTATAGCGTGACCACCGCCATGGTCTGCCGCACCGACTCGGCCGACGCTGCCAGGGCCGCCTTCTCTTCTGCGGACAATTGGACCTCGATGATCTGCTCGAGGCCTCTCGCGCCGAGTTTGCAGGGCACGCCCAGAAAGAGTCCCCGCAATCCGTATTCTCCATCCAGCCAGGCGGCGCAGGGCAATACCCGGCGCTTGTTCTTGACGATCGCCTCAGCCATCTGAGCGGCGGCAGCCGAGGGGGCGTAGTAGGCCGAGCCCGTCTTCAGCAGGCTCACGATTTCCGCGCCGCCGTTTCTGGTGCGCTGCACGATGGCATGGAGCGTGGCGCGGTCCATGAGCTGGGTGACGGGAATGCCGGACACGGTGGTGTAGGACACGAGCGGGACCATCGTGTCGCCATGGCCGCCGAGCACCATGGCCTGAATGTCCTCCACGGAGACGCCCAGCGCGTCGGCGAGGAACGTGCGGTAGCGCGCCGTGTCCAGCACGCCCGCCATCCCGAGGATCCGTTCCCGTGGGAATCCGGTGACCTGCTTGGCCACCCAGCACATCACGTCGAGGGGGTTGGAGACCATGATGAGGATGGACTGCGGCGCCACGCGGCGAATCTCCCCGCTCACGGCCTTCACGATGTCAGCGTTGGTCTTCACCAGATCGTCTCTGCTCATGCCGGGCTTTCGCGCAATCCCAGCCGTGACGATCACCAGTTCGCTCCCGGCCGCCGCGTCGTAGGAATTGGTGCCGACCACTCGGGAATCGAATCCCTCGATCGGTCCGGCCTGCCACTGATCCAGGCCCTTAGCCTGGGGCACGCCCTCGACGATGTCCAGCAGCACGATCTCCTGAGCCAACTCACCCTCGGCCAGGCGTTGTGCCAGCGTGGCGCCGACGTTGCCCGCTCCCACCACCGTGATCTTGTTCATGATCGCCCTTCGATCTTGTCCGATACGTGATTGGAGGGTCAGATCTGCTCCGGTTGCACCGCCACTGCGTCAGGCGCTGCCGCCGCCGGAACCGGTCCCAGACGGCCCAGTTGCCGGAGCGCCTCGTACAGCACGATCCCCACTGCCGTTGCCAGGTTCAGGCTCCGGATGGTCGAGACCATGGGGATGCGGAACACGCGGTCTGGGTGCTTCTCGCGGATCCGTTCCGGCAGGCCCACCGTCTCGTTACCGAACACCAGAACCGAGTTGTGGGTGTACGGGGCCTCCAGGTAGCTGTGCGCCCCTTGTGCGGAAAAGTACAGGCAACGCTCCCGGGCCACCGCCAAGCGAAAGTCGCGCCAGCCGGGATGCACCCAGAGATCCACGTGATGCCAGTAGTCCAGCCCGGCCCGCTTGAGCTGGTCGTCTTCCAGGGAGAAGCCCAGCGGCGCAATCAGGTGCAGCGTCGTATCGGTCGCGGCGCAGAGCCGGGCGATGTTCCCCGTGTTGGGAGGAATCTGCGGCTCGATCAGAACGATACTGAGCCCCATGCCCGCTCAGGTTCCGGAACTCCGCGGGCCCGCGGGATGGCGCGCGTCGGCGTTCTCCCGCCAGTGCTCCGTGCCATCGGCCAAGCGCTCGCGTTTCCAAACCGGGAGGCGGCGCTTGACTTCTTCGATCACCCAGCGGCAGGCCTCGAAGCTCTGGGCTCGATGCGCCGCCGCCGCCGCCACCACGACGCTAGCCTCCCCCAGCGGCACGACGCCCAGGCGGTGTCGCGCGGCAATGCGCGCCTGGGGCCACCGCTCGGTTGCCTCGCGCACGATGCGTTCGAACTCCGCTTCCGCCATCGGTTCATAGGCCGTGTAGTCTATTGCAACCACGGGGCCGTCTTCCGGGCTCCGGCGCACCGACCCCACGAACAGCGTGGCGCCGCCGTGGCCCGGTGCCCCCACCTCGGCGAGCAGGGTTGCCGGGTCGATTGGGTGGGGCGTGAGGTAGGGGATCTCAGCCTCCCGCGAGGGGTGGCAGCAACGCCAGTTCGTCCCCGTCGGCGAGCGACTGCGTGGCGCGGGCGTGCGCTTGATTCACCGCCACCAGCGGGCGCTCCGGCAACGTCTCGCCGCCCGGCAGGCGCTCCCGTAGCTCGCGAACGGCATCCGCGACCGTGGCTGCCGGAGGAAGACGCAGCGTCGTCCGATCGGTGCCCACCAACTCGGCGTATCGCGCGAACAGACGACAGTGGACCTCGATCGGGGGCTGGATCGTCGTCATGGGCAGAGAATCATCGCCATCATGGGGAGAGAATAGTCGAACCCTCTCACGATGGGGAGGGAGTGAGCCGACTCCAAATTGTGTGATGTGGAGAACTTACTGCGCGATCGGCTCTTTGGAGTCCGCCACCATGGCGCGGAGCTCTTTGGAGGGCTTGAACACCGGCACCGGACGCGCCGCCACCTCGACGGGATCCCCGGTCCTGGGGTTCCGGGCCATGCGGGTCTTGCGGCGCCGGATCTTGAACGTGCCGAACCCGCGAACCTCGATGTTGTGCTGTTCCGCAAGCGCTTCCTTGACCGCCTCGAGGAACGCGTCCACCACGCGGGCGCAGTCCTTCTTGGAGATCATGGGGCCGGCGGTCCGGGCGATTGTGGCCGTGACCTTCTCGACGAGATCGGCCTTGGTCATCCATTCCCCTTGGGGACCCGAAACGACACCTAGCCGACCCAACTTCTGGCAGGGGTCGGGCGGTCAACATATGAGCTTACCTATTGAGTGTCAAGAGCTTGGAGGAATGCGCCGAAGTGCTTGCGGGCGTCATGGGGGCCTGGGGAGGCCTCGGGATGGTACTGCACGGCGAATACTGGCAGTTCCCGGTGTCTAAGCCCTTCCACCGTGCCATCATTGAGGTTAACATGCGTCACCTCAAGTGCTTTAGCACCTGGCACGTCCTTACCCATTCCCCTGACTGCAAATCCGTGGTTTTGGCTCGTTATGAGCACTCGGCCCGTGTCGCTTTCCCGGACTGGATGGTTGCCTCCCCGGTGCCCGTAGGGCAGCTTCAGCGTCTCACCGCCGAACGCCAATCCAATGAGCTGATGCCCAAGGCAAATCCCAAAGGTGGGCAGGCCGCGTCCGGCCAGGTCCCGGATCGCTGGGAGGATCTTCGGCACTGCCGCGGGGTCGCCGGGGCCGTTCGACAGAAACAGTCCGTCAGGCTCATACTCCAGCACCTCGGCAGCGCTCGTCGTCGAGGGAACGACGGTGACCCGGCAGCCGAGCTGAACGAAGATCCGCAGGATGTTCTCCTTCATGCCGAAGTCGTAGGCCACGACGTGGTGTCTTGCGCCGGGATGTCCCACCCGGCGAACCGCCCGAGTGCTCGCCTTGGAGGCAAGATCGAGCCCTTCCATGCGGGGGCTCGCTTCCAGCAGGCCCCGAATCTCCTGATCAGGCTCGGGGCCCAGCGCCAAGATGCCGCGCATGGCGCCGGCGGACCGAATGTGCCGGGTGAGGCGCCGGGTGTCCACGTCTTCGAGCACCGGCACGCCGCAACCGGCCAGCCACTCGTCCAGCGCCTGCCTCGAGCGCCAGTTGGAGTGCGTCTCTGACATCTCGCGGACGACGACCCCGTTGACCTGCGGCTTCACCGACTCGACATCCTCGTCGTTCACCCCGTAGTTGCCAATCATGGGCGCCGTCATCGTGACGATCTGTCCCAGATACGAAGGGTCCGTGAAGACTTCCTGATAGCCCGTAAGGTTGGTGGTGAAGACCACCTCGCCCGGGGTGGGGGAAAACCGACGGCGCGCGGTTCCGGAAAACCACGCGCCGTCTTCGAGGAGGACGTAGGCCTTCTGTGCGGCGCCGCGCACCGTTACCGGGCGGTGTCCTGGAGCGGAAGGGGCGGAGGCGCCGCGGGCTGTTGCACCTGCTGTTCCAGCACTGAGCGGGCGGCTGTGGAGCGCGAGCTGATGCCGGCGAGCAGGAGCGAGAGTCCCAGAAAGATGCCGCCGCACCACCAGGAGAGTTTGGTCAGGATGGTGACGGCCTGCCGGCCCCCGAAGAACGACTCGGTCGAGGTCCCACCGCCAAGAGTTGCCAGTCCCCCGCCCTGGCCAGCCTGAAGCAGCACCACCACCGTCAGGATGACGGCGTCGAGGATCAACAGAACGAGCAAAGCCGTAAACATGCTTGGGCGAAGTGTAGGCGGGTTTCCTGGGTTTTTCAAACCCCTGCGGCCGCGATCTCAGCCCACTCCGTGGGGTTGAGCGATGCTCCACCGACGAGCACCCCGTCTATTTCGGGGTGGTTGATCAACTCGCGCACATTGCCGCGGTTCACGCTCCCGCCATAGAGCACCCTGACGCTGCTGGAGACGCCTCGGGAGGCGAACCAGGCACGGATGGCTCGATGCACCTCCGCGGCATCCCCCGGCGTGGCGGTGCGACCCGTCCCGATGGCCCACACGGGCTCGTAGGCGATGACGACGCGCCCCAGTTGGTCTTTGGGCCAGGCGGCCATCGGCTCGAGTTGTCGCTCCACCACCGCGACGGTGCGCCCGGCCTCGCGCTCGGCGAGCTGTTCCCCGAC
>CAZVKD010000087.1:0-10961 GCA_964627675.1 uncultured Gemmatimonadaceae bacterium | reverse complement strand
CCGCCGCGCCTACATCGGGATCACCGGTGGGAGCCGCCCGCTGCCGCCTCGCGCTACGGGACCAGCCGCTGCGCGCCCGGCGCCTCCCGCTTGGGCTTGTCCGTATTGATCGGCGGGAGGTTGGCGTTCTTCAGCAGCTGGTTGAGCTGCGCCACATCGGTCGCGATGATCGCTTCGAGCTGGTTCGACTGCATTTGCAGCAACGTGTCGAGATGGCGGAACACCTCGAGTGACTGCGCCGTGGGCGGCGCATCCGCGCTTTCCACCACGCCCATCAATGCCGCGAGCTTGTTGTTGAGCTTGATGGGGAAGTTGAGCGGGTCCTGATTGCTGCGATTGCGGACCTGGTAGATCTCCTCTTCCACACCGCTCACTTTGGTCTTGACCGTCTGCCCCAGACGTCCAATCGCGGCATCGCTGGTCTGCTTCAGCCGATCGTCCACGGCCGACTTCATGCGGCGAATCCGGATGACCTCTTCGTTGGCGTCGCTCACCCGATCGCGGATCTTGAGGGCGAAATCGAACCGTTCCCGCAGCTGCGCCACGGTCACCCGGCCCTGGAGGCGCGGGTCCAGCTTGATCTCGAAGTCCTGGGTTTGCGACACGCCGCCGGTGGTGAGCCGCACCTGATAGCGTCCCGGCGGCGCCAGCGGGCCCTGGTTGCCGGCCGCCCAGAAGATCCGCCCCTCGAACTCCGTGTACCCCGGATACCGCAGATTCCACGTGAAGCTCTGCGATCCCGCGCGGGCGGCGGGCGGGCGCTGCGGACCCCCGAAGAAGAACGCGAACTCCTCGGGCACGCCCGGGGGCAGGCCGGGGCCACGCGCCGTGTCCGCCCTGGTTCCTTTGAACGCCTGAATCACGTTGCCCGATGCGTCGAGAAACTCGAGCGTCAGCGAGTCCACGTCCCGCTTGAGGTTGTAGAACACCTGCACGTTCGGATCCACACCTCGGATCGGGTCCACCGGATCGAACAGGTGCACCTCCGCCTGGGCGATCTGAGGAGTGAGCTGCCGCAGCGGGCCGATGTTGTACATGATCCAGAACGAGCGACCATGAGTTGCGATGACGAGGTCGTTCTCTTCCACCACCAGGTCGGAAACCTGGACGTCCGGCAGGTTCTGCGTGAGCCGCTGCCAGTTGGCACCGTCGTCCCACGACACGTACACCGTGTGTTCCGAGGCGGCGTACAGCAGGCCCGGTCGCTTGGGATCCTCCCGCACGGCGCGCACGAAATCGTCGCCGGGAATCCCGTTCACGATCTTGGTCCACGTGGCGCCGTAGTCCGTGGTTCGCCACACGTACGGGGCCCGGTCATTGTCCACGAGATAGCGAATTCCCGCGACGTAGGCCTTCCCCGCCGTCGTGGGTGACGCCTCGATCGTGTTGATCCGGACGAACGGCGGCGCGTCCCTGGGCGTCACGTTCTGCCACGTGCGGCCGCCGTCCCGCGTCACGTGCACCAGACCGTCATCCGACCCGGCCCAGAGCACGTTGGGATCCTGATACGATGGGGCAAGCGCGAACACCAGCGCGTAGGTCTCGACCCCGGTCTGGTCCTTGGTGATGGGACCGCCCGAGGCCACCATGGTCGTGGGATCGTGCCGCGAGAGATCCGGACTGATGCGCTCCCAGCTCTGCCCCTCGTTGGTCGTCTTCCACACATGCTGGCTCGCCACGTACAGCACGTTGGGATCGTGACGCGAGAAGACGATGGGGAACGTCCACTGGAACCGCTCGCGGATCTCGGCCGAGGCGTGGCCCATGGGGTTCTCGGGCCAGACGTTGATGACGCGCTCCTGTCCGGTGCGGTAGTCGAACCGCGTGAGCAGGCCGCCGTACGAGCCGGCATAGAAGACGTTGGGGTCCGCCGGGCTGTTGGCGATGTGGCCGCTCTCTCCGCCACCGACCGGGAAGAAGAACGTCCCGGTGGCGCCCCCCCGGGTGCCGAGGTGCTGCCAGCCCTTGTGGGCCGCGCACGCCGTGCTGTTGTCCTGCTGCGCCCCACAGACGAGATAGGGCTGGTGCCGCGAGGTGATCACCCGATAGAACTGCGCCGTCGGGAAATCCTGCTCCGTCCAGGTCTGGCCGCCGTTCACCGAGACGTTCGCGCCGCCGTCGTTGGAGTTGATCATGCGGTCGGGATGCTCGGGCGCGATCCACAGGTCATGATTGTCGCCGTGCGGCACCTGAATGGGCTGGTACGTCTTGCCCCCGTCGCGCGAGCGGTAGAAGCCGGTGTTCAACACGTACACGATCTCGGGATTCTTGGGATCGGCATAGATGCGCGTGTAGTAGAACGCGCGCTGGCGCAGGCGCCGCTCATCGTTCACCCGAGTCCAGGTGGCCCCCGCGTCGTCGGAGCGAAACACGCCGCCCGAGTCATGCTCGATGATGGCATACACGCGCCAGGGCGCGGCCGGCGACACGGCGACGCCGATCTTGCCCACCACCCCCGTGGCCGGGAGCCCGGGGCTCCGCGTGATTTCTCGCCAGGTCTCGCCGTAGTCGGTGCTCTTGAACAAGCCGCTACCGGGACCGCCCGAGGACATGCCCCAGGACTTGCGCCACGCCTCCCACAGCGCGGCATAGATCACGGCCGGGTTGTTGGGATCCACCGAGAGGTCCACCGCGCCGGTGCGCTCGTCGCGGAACAACACCTTGCGCCAGGTCTCGCCGCCGTTGATGGTCTTGAACACCCCGCGGTCGGCGCTGGGAGCGGAGTGCACGCCGAAGGCCGCCACCCAGACGGTATTGCAGTCGGTGGGGTGCACGCGGATCCGCGCGATCGCCTGGGTGGACGCGAGCCCCACGTGCCGCCAGGTCTTCCCGGCGTCCTGCGACTTGTAAACGCCGTCGCCTTGCATGATGTTGCCGCGGAGCTGGGTCTCGCCCATGCCCACGTACACCACGTCCGGGTTCGCCTGGCACACCGCGACCGCGCCCACGGACGAGCTTTTCAGCTGCCCGTCGGTGACCGGCTGCCAAGTCTGACCGCCGTCGGTGGTCTTCCACACGCCGCCGCCGGTCGCGCCGAAGTAGTACTCGAAGGGCCGCGCCGTGCTGCCCGCGACGGCGGTCGAACGGCCGCCGCGGGCGGGGCCGACGTTCTGCCAGCGCAGCGCGCCGAACACCGCAGGATCGTATTGGCTCTGCGCCTGAGCGTTGCCAACACCGGCGAGCGCCGCCGCGAGCCCCAACGCACCGCGCAGCGCCACCCGACGAACGATAAGCGAGCATACCATACCCGGTTTCCTCCGAGTGCCGTGATGGGAGGGACGCAGAGCAATGTATCCTGACCGCAATGGCACGGCGAGCCGCGCCGCTACCACTTCGCGGTGAGCATGACGTAGAGAAACCGCAGGTCTTCGGTCAGCCGCCCGAGCGCCACAAGCCCCGGACCGTCGCGCACGTACGACGCGCCACCTTCCAGGACCACGCTGGTGCTGTACCGGTAGCGCGCGGTCAGGTCCAGCTCCTCGCCGAGGCGGCGGGACGAGAGCGTGCCGAGACGCATCACGGAGAACGCGTGAGCGTCCAGCGTCAATCGCAAATCAGGCTGCGGAGTCGCCGACAGTTTGAGCGCGACGTCGTGCAGCCCCAGTCCGCCGGTGTGGCGCGGGATATCGAGAAACAAGTCGGCCAGGCCGTAGAACGGGTGGTTCGTGGCGAACAACGTCTCGAACGCCTCGATGCGCCCGTCACCCGGAGCCGGGTCACCCGATAGCAGATCGTACCAGAGGGTCAGCTCGATCTGGTCCGCGACCATCCGACCCAGACGCGCACCCACCATGAACGCACGCACGGTCGCGCTGTCCCGGTCGCCCAGCTGGTAAGACCCCTCGATCCGGTAACGCCACGGTCCGCGCGCCGCCTGGTACCGAGCGCCCAGCGTGGCCTGGTTGGTGCCGACACCGGCCACGTGGGTGTGCAGGCTGTAGAGATCCAGCGCGCCTCCGGCGATCCCCTCCAACTGGGCGTAGGCCCCGAAGAACTCGGACTCGTGCGGCACGCCCAAAGCGGCGGACTCGGCGAGCACGAACGCGAACGCATCAATCGCGCCGAACGATCCGTCGCGCCCGGCCCGGAGCCCGTCGAACGAGCGGCCCTGCTGCGTCCAGTTCACCGGACCCACCAGCCGCTCCTCCCCGAACCCGACCTCCTGCCGCCCCAGACGCAGTCGCCACCCGCCCTCCTCGGCGGACCGCAACTCGACGTAGCCCTGATGCAAGTCGAAGTTGTCGGCCCGGAAATCGGTCAACGTGTTCGCTTCCTCGCCCCAGAATCGCACGTCCTGGAGCTGGACAAACGCGCTGACGTGGCGCTCCAGGCCGCTCGACAGCTCGACCCGGGTCCGCATGGACGTGAACCCGTTGGCGCTGCCCCCGGCCGGGGACCGGTACTCGTAGCGCGGCCGCACCTCGCCGCCGACCCGCAGAGCCTGGCCGGACGCAATGGGCTGGAGCGCGACCAGCAGGGCGTGCGCCAGGAGGCCGGCGCGCACCCCGCTAGCGCCCGTGACTCGCATCCGGTTGAGGGGTCTGGGGGCCCATCTGGCGGCGCACGGCCGCGACTTCGGCGGGCGTCACGTCGTGGCCCCGGTTGCCCCACTGGCTGTACACGTAGGTGAGCACGCTGGCGATGTCGTCATCGTCGAGCCGGAGCGCCGGCATGACGCCGTTGTATGTGATCCCGTTCACCGTGATGGAACCCTGCAACCCGCCAATCAGAACACCAATGGCCCTCCGCTTGTCCGCGTTGAGGAAGTCGCTTTGCGCCAGCGGCGGGAACGCGGGCGGCAGGCCGGCGCCGTTCCGCTGGTGGCAGGCCACGCAGTTCTGATCGTATACCCGCCGTCCGAAGGTGACGCGCTCGTCCCTGGTGCGCGCCCGCGCGAGCGCGGGCGTCCCCGGCACGACCTGCACCGCCCCGCCCTCGGGCCGGTAAATGCCTTCGCTCTGGCGGCCGGAATAGATCGCCACCATCTCGGGGCCGGTGACCCGGAGCATGCCCAGCGCGCCCTTATTGAACGCGCGCAACAGCGAGTGGTCCACCAGGATGTACGTGCCCGGAACGTCCACCGTGAACTCGGCGATGGTCGCGCCGCCCGCGGGTACGAGCGTGGTCTGGACGTTGTGATTGACCATAGTCCCGGCCTCGGCGTACACCCGATCGAAGATCTCGCCGATGACGTGGAACGATGACAACAAGTTCGGCCCGCCGTTACCCACGAACAACCGGACGGTCTCCCCGACGTTCGCCGTGATCGCCTTGTCGCCCACCAGCGCACCCACCGAGCCATTGAACAGCACGTAGTCGGGCTGTTCGCGCAACGCCTTTTCCATACTGAAGGGCTGGTGACCCGCCTGTCCGTAGGGCCCAGCCGTGTAGAAGTCTCCCTGGACGACGTAGTACTCTCGATCCACCTTGGGGAGGCCTGCCGCGGGCTCGACCAGGATCAGGCCGTACATCCCGTTGGCCACATGCATCCCCACGGGCGCCGTGGCGCAGTGGTACACGTACAGACCGGGGTTCAAGGCCTTGAAGCTGAACACGGACGTGTGGCCGGGCGCCGTGAACGACGACGTGGCGCCGCCTCCGGGACCGGTGACGGCGTGCAGGTCAATGTTATGGGGGAACCGGCTGTCGGGATGGTTGTTGAGGTGGAACTCCACCTCGTCCCCTTCCCTGATCCGGATGAACTTGCCCGGGACCGTGCCGCCGAACGTCCAGAACGTGTATTCCACGCCCGGGGCGATCTCGCGCGTGACTTCGCTGGTCTCGAGTTCCACGATGACGCGCGCCGGGCGCATGCGAGCGATGGGCGGGGGAACGGCGGGCGGATCGGTCAGGACCGCCCGTTCCACGGGCAGCGATTGGGGACCCTTCGCGGTGCGCCACCCCAGGAACCCCAGGGGCAGCAGCACCAGGGCCGCGAAGGCTGTGACGGCGGACCCTCTGGCAACGCGCGTCGCACTGTACATCGTGAGATCCTCCCGGCGGGGGAGCTGGTGACCCGAATTCCCGATATTCGGATATATAAGTGGCGATTCGATCGCCTATATAAGTGGCGATTCGATCGCCGGACCATGAACCGCCTCTGAGCCATCCTTTACAGAGCAGACCGGTTGACGCATCTCCGCCGCACCCTCCACCTCGGCGACAGCTTGGCGATGGTCGTGGGCATCATCGTGGGTTCGGGGATCTTCAGGACGCCCGGCCTGGTTGCGGCGCAACTCGGCCGTCCCTGGCTTACCTTCGTCGCCTGGTTGCTCGGCGCGGCGCTGGCTCTCTTGGGCGCGCTGGTGTTCGCCGAGCTGGCCACGCGCCGGCCCCGCGCGGGCGGCAAGTACGTCTTCGTGATGGAGACGTTCGGCCGGCGGGCGGGCTTCGTGGTGGGCTGGGTCGAGGCCCTGGTGATCTATCCCGCGGCCATCGCGGCCATCGGCGTGGTCTGCGGCGAGTACGCCGCCCGCCTCGGCGGCCTCCCGACCGGCGCAACGCGCGGTCTGGGCATCGCCTTCGTCGCCCTCGTGACCGGCGTCAACCTGCTCGGCGTGCGCGCCGGCCGCTGGGTGCAGAACCTCGTCACCACGGCGAAGGTGCTGGCACTGGGCGCCGTGGTCCTGATGGCCTTCGCCGTGGGGACGGGCGCGGGATGGAACGGGAGGCTCCCCGACGCCCCCGCCGGTGTCGCGACGCTCGCGGCCCTCGCCGTGGCCGGGCAGGCCGTCATCTGGACCTACTACGGATACCCCGAAATCGCCAAGATCGCCGAAGAGGTGGTGGACCCGGACCGCACCATCCCCCGGGCGTTTCTCCTGGGCATGGCGATCGTGGCGGCGCTGTATCTCCTGCTCAACGCCGCCTTTCTCCACGTGCTGCCGTTCGAGACCGTGGCCGCGTCGAACCTGGTGGCCGGGGACATGGCGCAGGTCGTCTTCGGCGCGCGCGGCGCCGCGCTCATGGCGGCCATTGCCCTGCTCGTGGTGCTGGCCTCGCTCAACGGCAACGTGTTCGCCACGCCGCGCGTGTTCTTCGGGCTCGCGCGAGACGGACTGGCGCCCGCTCGGCTCGCCCTGGTGAACCGTGGCGGCACGCCATGGACCGCCACGATGACTGTGGGCCTGGTGAGCATCGGGCTCGCCGCATCCGGCACGTTCGAATGGCTGCTCGCGCTCGCGATCACGCTGGTCCTGGCGGTGGACGGCGTTACCGCGCTCGCCCTCTTCCGCTATCGCCTGCGCGAGCCACATGCGGCATTCAGCGTGCCCGGCTACCCGGCAACGGTCGTCGCGTTCGTCGGCCTCTATGCGGCGCTCCTGATCGGCGCGGCGCTGGCCAGCCCGCGCTCTACGGCGGTGGCGTTCTTGGTGCTCGCCGCCGCGTACGCCGCGAGCCTGGGCGTCCGCCGCCAGGCCGGCGCAACCATTTCGTACCCTGCGGCGTCTCAATGACAGTTGCTCGGCCGCACCCGCGAGGCGCCCATGACTGTTCGGCCTGACCCCGCCGTCATCGTCCTGCTGGGCCTGGCGTGCCTGCCGGGTCGCCTTCCCGCGCAGCAGCGACCGATGCTGGACGCCGTGCGGGTGTTCCTCGATTGCCAGGGCTTTTTCTGCGACTTCGATCACTTCCGGCGCGAGATCGGGTTCGTTGACTGGGTACGCGATCGACAGGACGCGCACCTGCACCTGCTCGGGACCTCGCAACCCACGGGCGGCGGGGGCCGGGAGTTCACGTTCGCGTTCATCGGGCTCCGGGAGTTCGCCGGGCTGGCCGACACCCTGCGCTACCTGGCCCGGAACACGGACACCCAAACGGAAACGCGCGACGGCCAGGTAGGCACCATCAAGCTCGGCCTGATGCGCTACGTGGCGCGGACCCAGGCGCGCGAGCGGGTGGAGATCTCCGCCGCCGCGTCCACGACGACGGCGTCCGCGGGGCAGCCGGACGACCCGTGGAAGCTCTGGGTGTTCACCCTGCGGGCCGGCGGGAACCTCGAGGGTGAGTCGCAGCAGAGCTTCCAGTCGCTCAACGGCTCGTTCTCGGCCAATCGGACGGCCGCCGATCTCAAGGTGAGCTTCCAGGTTTTCGGGCGATACAACCGGAGCGAGCAGGAGTTGACCGATACCACGTACCTCAACACGTCTCGATTCATCGAGGGCGATCAGCTCGTCGTGTGGAGCCTCAGCCCACACTGGTCGGCAGGATTCCGAAGCAACCTGAGCATCTCGACCTTCCTGAACCAGGACTTCTCGTTGCGCGGCGGACCGGCAATCGAGTACAATCTGTTCCCCTACGACCAGTCCACCCGCCGCTTGTTCACCGTCCTCTACAGTCCGGAACTCGCCACCTTCGACTACGAAGAGGTCACCATCTTCGACCAGTCCAGCGAGACGCGGCCGCTCCACCGCCTCGAGATGGGGCTCACGGTGCGGCAGCCGTGGGGCAGCATCAACACGTCGGCCGGGGCCATTCAATACTTGCACGACCTCTCGAAGCATCGGATCACGCTCTCCGGATCCGTGAACGTGCGCATTGTTCGGGGACTCGATTTCCAGATCGGCGGGAACGTGTCCCGGGTCAAGGACCAAATCTACCTCCCCCAGAGCGGACTCACCGACGAAGAGATTCTGGTGCGGCGGCGCCAGCTGGGCACGAGTTTCCGATACTGGACGTTCATGAACCTGAGCTTCCGCTTCGGCTCCAGGTTCGCGAACGTCGTGAACCCGCGCATGCGGGGCGGCGGCGGAGAGTTTTTCTTTTTCTAGCGGGACGGATCATCTGCGGACCGCCGTGATTTCCTTGAGTCGCCTCCGGACGGTCGCCGCTTTCCCCGCCCGCTCAAGCGCCGCCCACAACCGACTCACCGTTTCCGCGTCCACCAGACCCGGCGGGCTTCCCACGGCGGGCGTGGAAAGCCCCTCCGCGGCCCGGAAGGCGTCCACCGCCGCCACGGCCTCCGCCGTGTAGCGGTTGGCGTCGCGGTCCTGGGCCAGAGAATCGCTGCCCGGCCTGAAGTGGCCCAGCGCGTGGAGCATCACCTTCACCTGCCACACGTCCCCGCCCTCGAACTGCTCCAGCGTCCGGTACCCCAGCGTCTGCGAGATCGTGTTGTAGATGCGTCTCAGCTCGGCCACAGGCTCGGGATGCTCGCACACGTTGATGTTCGCGGTGATCCCGTCGGCGCGCCGCGACCGGCCCGCCCGCGCGTCGGCCACCACCACGGCCGCCGATTGCAGCCGGCCCTTGCGCGCGTCGCCGCCCGCGGCCTGACCCGCCGCGAGCGCTTCGATCAGTCGATCGGCGAGATGGCGGTCGCTTCCCGCCGTGCCCTCGAAGCTCCGGCTCACGGCCTCGAGCACGGCGGGGCCCACGAGCAGGTTGCCCTGGGTCACGTAGGTCGCCCCGCTCCGGTGCCCCGCCCACGCGTTGGTCCCGCTGCCCGTGTGCTGCGCGCTCGCGCCCCTGAGTCCGATCACGCCCACCTGCCGTCGGGCGGCCCCCGTGTCGGCTGCCACCGCACGGGCGAGCGCGTCCGCGGCGGACATCCCGCCGGCCAGCATGTCGAGCAGCTCCGTGCCGTAGGCGGTGCGGGTGTTCGCCTGCGTGGCGACCGCGCCCACGCCCGCGCGCACCCAGGGCACACCGTTTCCCACGCAGGGAACGCGCGTGGTCACGGCCACGCCGACTTCCCCGGTTGCGGGATCCACCGCGGCGATCGAGAAGGTGGAGAACTGGAGGGGGTCACCCCAGGCGACCGGCTCCTGGGCGAGCGTGGGAACCGCCCACGTCGTGACCCAGAGCCCCGCCGCCATCGCTACGCCTCGCATGTCCGCCTCGCTGTGCGTCGAAGTGCCGCAAGACTACGATGGCGCGGCCGAGTTCGCCAAGCGGCCGCTGGACCGCGCACGGACGGGCCCACAGTTTTCCCGGGCACCCATCCGGAGAACGCGATGCGAACGCTCTCCCTGCTCTTCGCGGGGTTGCTGCTGGCCGACGTGGCCCAGGCGCAGACCGCCGCCGAGGCCCAGGTGCTGGCGGTGGTCCGGCGTCTGTTCGACGGCATGCGTGCCGGCGACAGCGCCATGGTGCGGTCGGTGTTCGACCCGAACGCGCGCCTGGTCTCGGTGGGTGTTCGGGACGGCGAGCCCAGCGCCCGGGTGACACCCGCCAGCGAGTTGGTGGCCGCCGTGGGGCGGCCCCACGAGGCCGTGTGGGACGAGCGGATCTGGGACACCGAGGTGCGCCTGGACGGCGGGCTGGCGTCCGTGTGGACCAAGTACGCGTTTTATCTGGGAGATCGCCTCAGCCACTGCGGCGTGGACGCGTTTCACCTGGTCCGGGGCGCGGACGGGTGGAAGATCGTGGGCCTGGCCGACACCCGCCGGCAGGAGAGCTGTTGGACGCCGCCCGAGCGCTGAGCGGGGCGCGCGATGACCCCTGGCGTTCCGTCGCCTTACTCGCACCTTGAGGACTGACATGCGCATCATCCTTCCGGTTCTGCTCGGCCTCGCTCTCGCCGTTCCCGCTAACCACGCGCAGTCCCTGACGTCGGGCACGCTCGCCGGCCTCCGGTTCCGCAACATCGGCCCGGCCGCGATGAGCGGCCGCGTGGTGGACCTTGCGGTCGTCGAGTCCAACCCCACGACGTTCTACGTGGCGACTGCCACGGGCGGCGTGTGGAAGACCACGAACAACGGCATCACCGTAACCCCGGTCTTCCAGAACGAAGCCACGCACTCCGTGGGCGCCATTGCCGTGCATCAGGTGGACACCAACATCGTCTGGGTCGGCACGGGCGAGCGGGCCAACCGGCAGAGCAATTCCTGGGGAGATGGCGTTTACAAGTCCACCGACGGCGGCAAGACGTGGCGCAACATGGGGCTGCGGGATTCGCATCACGTCGGCCGCATTGCCCTTCACCCCACCGACCCGAACGTCGTGTTCGTGGCGGCGAT